>JAISGL010000124.1 GCA_031263125.1 Opitutaceae bacterium
ATCGTTAACTTACGCAATTAAACACTAGGATGCTTTCAAAAATAACACATTAAGTTTTTGGCTTGATGGCGTAGTTCTACTCGCCGTGAAAGTCGGAGCGGACGATGGCCAGAGCTGCCATTTCGGCGTCGGTGACCTCAAGCCCCTTCGGATATCTGCCCGTGTCCAGTGTGGTCCGGATTTTGAGGCCGCTTTTCGTGGTTGTCGCGGCGATGAGTTCAGTGATGACTCGATGCGATACTAATGGCTTGCCCTGCCAGTTTTTGGTGATTTCACAAAACATCCGGTGCTCGATTTTGTTCCACTTGCCTGTCCCCGGGGGAAAGTGGCAGACGGCCACTGTCAGCCCCGTCTGGTCCGCCCACTGTTGAAGGCTCTTTTTCCACAGCCGCGCACGCGCGCTGTTGCTTCCTCCGCAATCGGCCATGATCAGGATTTCGCGCGCATGCGGATAACGCCACCCACCCATTTAACGTTCTTTAATCCCAGACGTTGGCATTGCCGCTATTTCGCGGATGCTGGTGAAAGTGTTTCCGGCGTTTCCGGCATTTCCAGCGTTTCCAGCAATTCGATCATTCCGGCATGTTCGGGGTGCTGCTTGATTGCTTTCCGCGCATGCGCGCGGGCCGCCTCTGGTTCGCCGAGCCGCATGAGCAGGCGCACATAACTGCAATGCGCCTGTGCAAGCCCCGGTTTCAGCCGGATCGCCTCCTCGTAGTGTTTGCGCGCCTCGGCATCGCGGCCCATCCCGGCCAGCGCATCGGCGAGGCCGTCGTGCGCTCCCGCAAGCCCGGCATCGGCGTCGAGCGCGCGCAGGTAATATTTTTCCGCCCCGGCATAATCGCCCGCGAGAAGCCGGTAGTTGCCGAGATTGTTCAGGCAGGGCGCGTTTTTCGGATTGATGGCAATCCCTTCCTCAAACGCCGCACGCGCCCCGTCATCGCGCCCGGTTTCATGCAGGGCCATACCCATGTGCAGATACACGTTGTCGAGATGCGTGAACTCTTTCTTCCCGCGCAGGAAAAACACCGCCTTCTGGAAATGCGAAATCGCCTCCTCGTAACACCCCAGCCCGCTCAAACCCACGCCCGCGTGGACGTGGGCCGGGCCATATCCGGGCTTGAGCCGCGCGGCTTCCAGGCAATGGGGGACGCCCTCCCCGTAACGTTTCGCGTCGATGAGCGCGATGCCCGCGTTGTTTTGCGCGCGGTAATTCCGAGGCGCCTTCCCCGCGGTATCCGTCCAGATCGACACCGCGCTTTGGAACACCTGGTTGCGCCGCCACGTGAAAATGCCAAGCGCGACCGCCGCCGCGCACGCCGCCGCCGCAACCGCGACCAGCCGCGGACGCTTTTGCGCAAACCGGCGGCACAGCACAACCACGGCCACGACAATCGCCGCCGACGGCAAATACATGCGATGCTCGGCCATCGTTTGCGTAACCACGGGCAGAAAACTCGAACTCGGCGCGAGCGTCGCAAAAAACAACGCCCCGAAAATCCCCGCACGCGGAAACACAAACACCGCCGCCAGCGCAGCCGCGGCCAGCAACGGCACAATGATGAGCTGCGGCAACACCAGCCCCGGCGAGCCTATGAAAAACACACCGTAATCAAAAACCAGCGGCGACGGCCAGAACACCAGCTTGAGATAAATGAGAACCGCCTTGCATTGCGTGATGGCGTAAATCCACCACGTCACCGGCGTGTCGAAGCCGGTCGTTCCCCCGCGAAATCCCGAGTTGAGCACGCACATCGCCAGCACAAGCCACGTCGCGCACAGGGCGGCATAAAACCGCCGCCGCGCCCGAAGCGCCGCCCTGAATGAACCTGCGACAAACGCGCGGTCATACAAAAGCACCATCACCGGCGCCGACACCATGACCTCCTTTGCCGCCATGCCGAGCGCGCATGAGACCGCTGACAACACCAGCCACCGCCACCGCCCCGGCCCCGCCGTCCCCTGTGCGTCCGTCTCCGTCGCCCGCGCGAAACAGTACAGCGTCAGCAAATACAGCATGCCCATCAACGACTCCGCGCGTTGCACGATGTAAGTGACCGATGCCGTTTGCAACGGGTGCAGCAGCCAAAGCGCCGCCGCCGTCAGCGCGCAAAAAAACGCATCGCCCCCGCTCCACCCGGCGCCCGCCGCGCCCTTTCCCGCCAGCGTGCGCCTGACCAGTCCGAAAAGAGCCAGCCCCGAAGCCATGTGGATGAGCATGTTGACAAGGTGGTAGCTCCACACATGCAACCCGCTTATCGCGTAATTGAGCGCCAGGGAAACATTCAGCAACGGACGTCCGCTCACCGTGTCGCCTTTGTCGCCCGGAGGAAAAAACGCCGTGCGCCAGTTGTGAATCGATTTGTTCGCCACGACCGACCCCTCGTCGTCGAAAAGAAACGGCACGGCGAAGGTGTTGCTGTAAACAAGCGCCACGGCAACGCCCAGCCCGAGCGCGCCCGCCAAAACCCGGCGCCGCGAAAACGCCGCCGCCAAAGATGCGGCGGACGGCAAAAAATCAGATGTTTTCCGAACAATCACGCGATGGGCGTGACGCCTTTTTTGAGGAGGATGTTGCCGTATTTGGCGGTCTCGCCGGTCATGAGGACGGCGTAGGCTTTGCGGGTGCGTTCGTAGAAGGCGAAGCGGTCGATGCGCGTGATCGCGGGGGCGTCGGGCGCGTGTTTGCGGATGGGCACGAGGCAGGCGGTCTCGACGGCGGGGTCGAGCGAGTCGCCGGGGACGGCGGCCATCATGACGAGCGGGTCGGGCACGTAGGTGTCGAGCACGAAGAGCGGCAGGATGGCGTCGAGGAGCGCGGGGATGCGCAGGCCGTCGGCGCGGAGGACGCGGGCGTTGAAGGTCTCGCCGGGGAAGTGCGCGTCGGCGAGGACGATTTCGTCGCCGTGGCCCATGCGGGCAAGCGTGGCGAGGAGGTCGGGACTGATGAGCGGAGATATATTTTTTAGCATGATGAGAAAAAGGCTGAATTACTGAAGGACTGAAGGGCTGAAGGTGAAGTCAGCGGCGGCTGCGCCGCCAGTTTAAGTTGAAGGTGGCGCTTCCGCGCCGGTGTTTTTTTGGAATTTGGTCATTGGATTTTGGGATTTCCCGCCGGAGGCAGGCTTGGAATTTCCCGCCGGAGGCGGGGGCTATGATTTCAGTTCTTCGTCGAAGCAGACGGCGACTTTGCCGCAGCGGCCGGAGGCCATGAGCGCGTAGGCGTCGCCGGCTTTTTCCAAGGGAAAACGGTGGGTGATCAGGTCAGCCGGGTGGAGGTTCCAGTGGACGAGGCGCTCGACGAGTTCCTCCATTTTCCAGATCGAGGTGACCCAGGAGCCGTGGAGCGTTTTCTGGTCGTGGATCATGTCGGGCGAGGGGGTCATTTCCATGCCGCCGCCTTCGCCGATCATGACCATGCGGCCCCATTTGCGCGTGGCGCGGAGCGCGGTGGCGCGGAGCGCGGTGGCGCGGGCCGCGGCGTTGGCGGAACATTCGACGGCGCGCTCGACACCGTGGCCGCCGGTGAGCGCGCGGACGTCGGCGATGTTGCCGGGGCCGGAGCGGAGGACTTCGTCGCAAAGGCCGAGGTCGCGGGCGATTTTCAGGCGTTCGTCGATGATGTCGATGCCGATGATTTTGCGCGCGCCGAGTTTCCGGGAGAGCGCGGCGGCGGCGAGTCCCACGGGGCCGAGTCCGGTGACGAGCACGGCGTGGTTGCCGCTGACGCCGATTTTTTCGAGACCTTCGTAGACGGTGCCGAAGCCGCAGGCGACTTGCGCGCCGTCGGCGTAACTGAGCGGGGCGGGCAGATGCACGAGGTCTTTTTCCTCGGCGAGGAGGTAGTCGGCCATGCCGCCGTCGCGCTGCCAGCCGTAGGCGCGGCGGAATTTTTCGCTGGTGCAGGAGATCATGTAACCGCGGCGGCAGTCGTTGCACACGCCGCAGCCGGAGATGTGATACACGATGACGCGGTCGCCTTCGCGGAAGCGGCGGCAGCCGGGGCCGGTCTTGATGATTTGTCCGGCGGGTTCGTGTCCGGCGATCATGCCGGGCTGGTAGCCTTCGGGGCCTTTGCCGAGGTGCTCGTGGTAAATGCAGCGGATGTCGGAGCCGCAGATGGTGGAGCATTTCATGCGGATGAGCACTTCGCCGTGGCCGGGTTGCGGGACGCGCCGCGCCTCAATCCTGGCGGTGCTGTCGCCGGGCAGCGTGGCGGCGGTCATTTCTTCAGGGAGGGTGATTGAGAGCATGGTTGGATGCGGTGCGG
>JAISGL010000423.1 GCA_031263125.1 Opitutaceae bacterium
AATATTCGACGCCGGGGGAACAGGTATTGGCGACAGGCGCGAAGCGGCTCGTCCCCGCCGAGGTGATCTGGAATATGATCGCGCCGCCCACGCCGGCGTTTTTCATGGATTCGAGGTCCTTGGTGATGCCTTCTTTTGTAATATTATAACCCACCCATTGCCACGTGACATGGGGCGCGCAGCGCGCCGGGGGAGCGTAAAACTCCGCTGGCGAAACGGTGCCGTCCACGGCAGCGCCGCCCGTGATGGCGGCGAGCGCAAAAAGCAAAAGCGGAAGAGACTGTTTTTTCATGGAGCAGGGCAGGCGAATCCGGCGGTCTGCGGGAGACCGCCAGACTGGTCGTTATTTGTTTTATATAATATCGGATGATAAATTCCCTGTATTATTATGATTCACCCACTCACCACCTTTGGCTGATGGTGGCGATCAAGGTGTCGCGGCGCGTGGCGTTGCGGTGGCTGCCGAAGGGGATGTAGCCGTATTCGTAGGAGAGCGAAAATTGCGTAGAGCGGGTGAGCATCATGCGCAGGGCGAGGCGGGCCATGACGCTGCTGTCGTCATACTCGTCGCCGCGGATTTGCAGACGGGCGTCGGGATATTCGATCATCGTGGCGTAAACATCGGTGCGCCTGGCGTTGAGATTTTGCCGCCATCCAAGGCCGAGGTCCACCATGCCGGGGAGTTTCCACGGCATGGTGAGTTTCGTGCTGATGTCGATGCGCGCGATGGCTTGCAACAAATCGGTGCGGATGGCGTCGATGCGCACGGCGCCGGCGCCGGTTTCAACGTAGTCGTTGAAGGAGAGGCTGGTGTAATTCAGGCCGACGGCGGGGCGCAGGAAGCTGCTGGCGAGAATGGGCCAGACGCGGCCAAACTCCAATCCGCCGCCATAGGTGTCGAGGTCGTAGGAGCCTGTGACCGTGTTGCCAAGGGCTTCGCGGCGGACGGTGTCCGCGCCGCCTTTGCCATAAGCGAGGTCGGCGGCGAGATAATAGCCGCCGAGACGGAGCGCACCGTGGACGCCGAGGATGGGGAGTTTGATTTTGGTTGTGGCGTTGTTGTGGGTTTCGAGCCGGGTGTCGGCGTGGGTGAGGCTGGCGCCGAGGATGTGTTTGTTTTCCGTGTGCCAGTCATAACCGAGCACGCCGGCGAAGGTGTTGTCGGTGTATCCGAGATACTCCTTGTCGCTTTCGTGCTCGGCGTAGGTGCCGATGGCGCGGAACCAGAGGTTGTTGTGATAGGTGCGATTGCGCGTGGCGTCGAGCGGCGCGAGCAGTTCGTCCGTGAGGTGCGATTGGATGGCGGACATGGTGGCGCGCATCGCATCGAGGCCGGCGGCGATGTCCTTGCCGGGTTCGATGGCCATGTCGTAGGCGGTGATGCGCAGGAGATTTCCGTCAACGATGTCGGCGGTCATGAACACGCCGTTTTGGTTGGCGTCGTAGGTGAGCGGGCCGGTGATGCCACCGTAGGCGACCGCGGCGGTGTGGATGCCGGTGGGGAGGGGGCCGGCGAGGCGGATTTCACCGCCGTTGACGAAGTTCAACGTGCCGGAGAGGGCGATGGAGCTTATGCGCCAGCCGGAGCCGTAGGCGGTGGAGCCGAACACGAGCGAGCTGCCGTCCACGACCATGTTGTGCCCCAGTGTGCCTTGAACGGACGTTTCCAACCAGCCGCCATCCTGGACGGTGATGTCCGTGCCTCCTCCGCCGAGCGCTCCGGTGATGGCGGCGGTGACGCGGGAGCCTGCGCCGACGACGAGGGTTTTGAGCACGTTTTGCCCGGCCAGGGTAAGCGTGCTGTCAGTGAAGAGCACGCGGTCGCCGGTGAGGATCGCGTTCACCGGTCCGGACGGGACACCGCGGAACTCCAGCGTGGAGCCGTCGCGGATGTTCACGGTGCCGGCGGCGGACTCGGCACGCCGGGCTATGGCGAGCGGCGTGTTCACCTCCAGCCTGCTGTAGCCGTTGGCATTGGAGAGGGCCACCGTGCCGGCGCCGTCGAGAACCACGGTGCCGCCGCCGATGTTGCCGGAAAACTCCACGTCGCGTCCATTGGTGGCGATGGTGAGCGTGCCCGAGCCGGCGACGATGGCGTTGGGGATGTCGAGGCCGTCGGCTTCGATGGAAAGCACTCCGATGGCGGTGGCGGCTGTCAGCGCGCCCGAACCAAGCGCGTCGTTGCCCGCCAGGCCAAGCGCGCCGGCTTGCAGGATGAAGCCGCCGGCATGGCTGCTTGAGCCGGTGAGCGTCCATTTGCCGGAGCCAGCCTTGCGCACCGCGCCGCTTCCGCTGAAGCTCCCGGCAAACGTCTCGCCAGCGGACGCCACGGTGTAGGTAAGCTCCGCGTCGCCGAGAGCGATTTCGCCAGCGCCGGAGAGATTGGCGATTGACTGGTTGTGGCCGTCGAGGTCGAGCGTTGCGCCGGCGTCCACGACGATGGCGGACTGTGCGCCGTTTGTGAGCAGGTTTTCCGCGCCCACGCGAAACACGCCGGCGCGCGCGGCAAGCGTGCCGGAAAAGCCGGAGAAGTTTGTTTCGAGCACCACCGCGCCCGCGCCGGCCTTGGCGAGCGTGGCGTCCGCCGCGCCGGTGAGCGTTCCCTTGAGCGCCAGGGTGTGGCCGCCGCTGTCCATGACGCCGGTTTTTCCCGCTGCGATGGTGATGGCGTCGTCGAACACGACATCCGCCGAGGCGCGCAGTGTGGCGGAGTCGGCGAAGGTGATGCCGGTGGAGCCGGAGGTGGTGATCTGATCGCCGTTGCTCACCGCAACCACGCCGCCGGCGAGGTCGATGCCGCCGAGGAAGGTGTTTTTCCCGTTCGCGAAGGTGAGGACACCGTTCCCAGTCTTGGTCAACTTGCCCGTGGCGTCGGTGAAGAGGAGGCCGCCCGCGCCGTCGTCCTGTGCGTTGTCCGTCGAGGCGTGGATGCCGCCGCCGGTGAAGGTGTAGTCGGCGTCGCCACCGACCGTCATGTCGGCTACGCGCACCTCGGCACCGCCGACGAGGATGCTTTGGCCGGCGGCGCCGGAGAAGAGCACGCGGTCGCCGTAGCTGTATTGGTTGACGGAGCCGTTGTCCGTCCAGTTGGCGCCGGCGAGGTTCCAAGTGGAGCCGCCGCTGCCGGTCCATGTCATCACGCGGGATTGGTCCGAAGTCATGACCAGTTGCAGCGCGCCGCCGTTGTCGGCGAGGGTGGCGGTGATGCGGGCTGCGGGGCCGGCGGGGAGGGCCATGTCGGAGAGCGTCACGCTTGCGCGGCCGGGGGCGGCGAGGGTGGCGAGGTTGCCGAGGTTGAAAGTGCCGGTGGCAAAGGAAGTGAGGTCGATGATGTTGGCGCCGCTGATGGCGGAGACGCCGGTGTCGAGAATGCGGTCGCTTTTCCGCCAGCCACCGGTGTCGGCGGTTTTGAACAAGTCCATCCGCAGCACCGCGCCGCCAGTCAGCGCAAGATTGTGGACGGTGAGCGTCCCGGATTGCGCGGTGTTCAGGCCGGCTTCCAGGATGCCGCCGGAGGCGAGCGTGACAGAGCCGCCGACGCCCGCCGCGCCCACGCCGCCGAGGCTGGCGCCGGAAGAGACGGTGACAGGGCCGCCGAGCACGGCGGTCACCGCGAGCGTCACCGAACCTTCGTCCACTGCGAACGCGAGGGTGCTGGCCGCGTTGTTGCCGGTGAGCAGCATGGCGCCGGCGCCGGTTTTGCGCAGCGTCGCACCCGCGCCGCCGACGGCGAGCGTGCCGTCGTAGGTGAGCGCACCGCCCTCGTCAACGCTCAGCCCGGCGGTCTGGCCGGCGGCGACGGCCAGGCGTTCCGTCAGCATGCCGTTGACCGAGCCGGAGGCGCGCAGCGTGGCGGAGCCGGTGAACGTGATGCCCGCGGTTCCCGAGCCGAGTTGGGCGGCGCGGTTGAAGGTGAGCATGCCACTCTCAAGCTCAATGCCGTCCGCGAAGGTGTTTGCCGAGGAGTTGGAGAAAACCAGCTCGCCCACGCCGCGCTTTGTCAACTTGCCCGTGGGAGTGAAGGCGGGATTGCCGGCGACGGCGCCAGCGTCGGCCTCGATGCCGCCCGCGCCGCGAAACTCGTAGCGCGCCGTCCCCGTGACCTCCATGCCAGAGACGGTGACGCCGGCGGGGGCGATGGTGATGAGGCGGCTGGCGGGGTTGGCGGCGTCGGCCACGCCGTCGAAGACCACATGGTCGGCGTAGAAGAAGCTGCTTACGCCGGAGCCTGCGTCGTCGATCCAGTTGTTTTGCGCGCCGGCAAGGGCCGACCATTGGGCGCCCTCGGCGCCGGTCCATTTCATGGCGAGGTTGTTGATGGTGGTGAGGGTGGCGACGAGGGAGTTGCCGTCGAGGGAGAGCGCGGCGTCGCTGCGCGGGCTGTCGGCCACGCCGGCGACGGTGAGGGAGAGTTTTCCGGCGTCGATGCTTCCGTCCGCCCACTCCATGAGGGTGAAGGTGCCCGTAGCCAGCAGACCGAGGTTGACGGTGGCGGAGCCGGAAAGGGCAAGGGTGCCGGTGACGGCGAGTTTGCTGGCGGAGCCGCTGGCGAAGAGATCGTGGCTGAAGGTGACGTGGGTGGTGGTTGCGGTGCCGGTGGTGACGTTGCCGAGCACGGTGAGCGTTTCCGCGTCGGCGGTGGTGTCGGTGCCGAGGGTGAGGTTTGCGCCGTTGGCGAGGGTGAGACTGGTGCGGCCCGCGAAGACGGCGTCGTTTTGCTGCCGGTGCGTGACGAGCGTGCCGGAGCCGCCAAATGTCGCGCCGGAGGCCACTGTGACCACGCCGCCGAGCGAGGCGTTTTGGTTGCCGAGAAGGAGCGAGCCAGCGCCGACGTTGACCGAACCTTGAAAGTAGGAGTTGTCGGCATGGAGGATGAGGCGGCCCGCGCCGGTGCCGGATAGTTCGAGGAGGGCGGCAGTGCCGCTGGCGTCGAGGGTTGCGATGGAGTCCCAGGCGAGGGGGTTGCCGGCCTGACCGATTTGGACGGTGACGCCGGTGGCAATGTCGAAACCGAGGCGAGTTTTGGCGCCGGAGCCGGCGGTGGCGGGATGGGGCATGGAGATGTAGAAGCCGCCGCCTTTGGCGACAGGGACGAAGGTGCCGGAGCCGGTGGCGTCGGCGTGGGAGACGTCGTCGAGGTCGAGGTCGACGCCCTTGGCCCTGTTGCCGGAATAGACGAAGTTGGTGGCGGCGGTGCCGGTGTAGATGAAGAAGACGCCTTCGGTGGACTCGACGTTGTTGAGGTGGTCGGCGATGGCGCCGCCCCAACCGGCGAAGTTGCCGGACATGTCAACGGTGTCGCGAAATTCGAGGGAGTAGCGGGTGCGGGTGCTGGCGACACCACCGCCGCGACGTGCCCAGTTGTCGTTGAAAAGGGAGTCGCGGAAGACACCGATTCTTATGGAGGAGATGTCGGTGGCGATGACGCCGCCGTAGCCGACATTGGCATTGCCCATGAGTGAGGTGCCATCGACGTTCCAGCAGTGGGCGAAGTTGCCGATGAAGGTGCCGCTGGTGACGGAGAGGTTGCCCGCAGTGTAGAAGGCGCCGCCGCGGCGCCCGCTGTTGCGCTGAAAGAGGACATTGGTCATGGTCATCTCGGAGGCGGATGCCGCGCGGATGGCGCCGCCTCCGTGGGCGGCGCCCACGTTCACGCGCTGGGCGGTGTTGTTGAGGAAGGAGACGTTGGTGAGGAAGAGTTTCGCGCCGGCCATGCCGAGGGCGAAGACGGACCCCTCGGCTTCGGCGGAGTTGCCGTCGAACACGACGCGGCCGGTCGTGCCGAGGGGTTCGATGCGGATGGTGTTGACCACGCCGGCGCCGAAAACGCCGCCGTTATTGTTGCCGGTGAGTGTGTTATTGACGACGGTCACGGTGACGCCGTCGGCGATGCGCCAGATGGTCTCGGCGGAGACTTGGGCGCGGATGGAACTTCCGGCGCCATCGTAGAGTGTGTCCGAGTAGAAGTCGTAGGCGCCGTTGACGGGGACGGTTTGGGCGTGGAGCGCGGGGGAAAACGCCACGACTGCCAACAGGAGCGCGAGCGCACGGGGAAAGGGGGAGGGAGCAGGATATTTCATGAGAGGAAGTCTTTTTTGCTTGTCGGTTGGTGCTGATTAAAATGTTCCCTTCACGCCGATGGAGACGTAGGAGGCGGCGACGCGGCGCTGGTAGTTCCAGGCATATCGAGGAGTATCGGAGGCGCGGCGGTAGGTGATGATGTCGTCGGCAAAAATGTCGGAGCAGTTGGCGAAAAGGGTGAAGGCCCGCGAGAGGCTGTATTCGGCGGTCACGCTCCAGCGGGTGTGCGGTGCCTGATAATCAAAAGTGTCCGGCGGCATGAGGCTGGCGGTCTCCGCGCTGCTGGTGGTGCGCGAGGGGCGCCGCACCTTGGTCTCGGCTTGGTGGGCGCAGGAAATGCGCAACGAGAAGCGGCGTCCGAAGTAATTGATGCCGGCGGAAAAGGCGTCGGGGGCGAACCCCATGAACTCCTCCGCGTTCGGCCCGGCTACCTTCAGGTGGGTGTAATTCAACCAAACCTGCGTTTTTTGCAGCCATCGTGGAAGGAAGAGCAGGTCCTGCCGGTAGCTGAACTCGAAGCCGGTGAGGTTGGCGTCGCCGGCGTTTTCCCTGCGGCTAAGTTCA
This sequence comes from Opitutaceae bacterium, assembly GCA_031263125.1. Taxonomy (GTDB): domain Bacteria; phylum Verrucomicrobiota; class Verrucomicrobiia; order Opitutales; family Opitutaceae; genus Ereboglobus. The sequence continues at coordinate 6,646 of JAISGL010000423.1, forward strand.
ACCTTGCCTATGCCCGTCTCCGGGTCCCTGCCCGCATCCATCAGGGCTTCGATGTCGGTTTGGGTGATGCCCAGTTCGAGGAGTTCCGCCTCCATGCCATCAACCAAATCAAACACTCTGGTGGCAAAAAAGTTGGTGACGTATTTGCGGTAAACGCCGATGGAGCCGAAGCCGCCTTTGAAGAGATAGGAGTCGAACGAGAGGTGGAAGCTGTCCGCCGTCCACGGCTCCAGGCCGGGATTGCAGACCGAGATGCGGTAGGCGCTCGTGCGATCATCAGTTAGCTCGGGGATGGTGACGCCGGAGACGATGTCGTTCACGTTTGGGCGCCCGATGGTGCGTGCGTAGGCGGCGCGGGCGATGAGGTTGGGGTGAAGGGCGTAGTTGATGTTCACGCTGGGATAGATGCCGTCGTAGCTTTTGCCGAGGTGGAGGGCGCGGACTTGGTACTGGCGCTGCCAGAGTTCATCGTCCTCGGGGTATTGCAAGTAGCCACCGTTGATCTCGTCCCTGATGCGGTTGCCGTTTTCGTCGCGCATCCATTTGGCATTGTTGTCGGTGCGGCCGACCCAGCCGTCGGTCGCGGTGCGTTCGTAGCGCGCGCCGAGCACGGCGTGGAGGCGGTTGCCGAAGAGTCGCAGGTCGACGCGAAGGTAGCCGGCGGCGATGTCCTCCCGCATCAGTTTCGAGTTATTGGCGCGGTTGCTGTAATGTTCGTAGGGATTGCTGGAATAGGGGTTGAAATACTCGGGGTGATCCTGGGTCAGTTGCCAGACTTTCACCGGACTGAGCCAGCGGACGGGCACGCCGCCGATAGGCGAATCAATTGAGTCGTCGATGAGGTCGTAGTGATAGACGTAGCGCGGGTCGTCGGTGAAGACACTCGCCATCGGGTGGCCGTTGCCTCTGGTTTTCATGCGCCATGTGGGAAGCTCGCGCTGGTTGTCGCGCTCCTCGCGGGAGAAGGCGGCGCCGGTGCGAAAGGAGAGGAAGCGGTTGAAGACGCGCTCCGCGTCGAAACGGCCTTGGTAGTTGTCGGTGATGTAGCGTCCATATTCCTCCATGCGGACGAGGTTGAGGAAGTAGTCGTCGCCGTCGTAGGGATCAACGGGCGTGCCGTCGCTTTTGGTGGCGATGGTGAGGGTGGGCAGGATGCTGTCGGTGGTGTTGATGCCGGTGCCGACCATGTGGAAGCGGCCAACGCCGTCGGCGTTGCTGCCGGTGCCGTAGCCGGAGACGTAGCCGCGGCCGCGGTTGGAGCGCAGACGGGTGGCGCGGGACCAGGATGCCTGGCCGTCGAGGTTCCACAGGGAGCCGCGGTGCTTGTAGCGGAGGGTGAACTGGTCGGTGGCGGTTTCGAGGTTATAGTTGAACGGGGCGTTCTGGCCTTCCTGAAAGGTCCCGGTGGCGCCGTTTTGGCTATAGAGTGTGCCGGCGTTGTTGTAGGTCGGACGATTGCCGGTGGTCGTGGCGGGATCGGCTCCGGCAGGGATATTGGAATTATAAACCGGGTCCAAGTTGTTGGCCGACCCATAATTTATATCGATCCGATTGGTCGTGTGCTCCTCGGAGACCTCGCGATGCTGGAAGGTGAGGGCGAGCGTGTCGCGTCGGGACAGGCGCACCTCCATGCCGGCTGATATGTTTTCCGTGCTGGTGATTTTTGCGCTTCGCTGCCAGGTGGCGGTGTTCAGGGTGATGGGATAATCGCCGTGGAGGACGGCCGCCTTTTCTTCGTCGGTGTTTTCCCTGGGCCAGCCATTCGACCATAAGGCGGCTCTGGTGAAGCGGATGCCTTCCCAGAGGTTCCAGTCCGCGGTTTCCGTCAGCACGCCATTGGGGAGTTGTTTCCAAGATTTGGAGAAACCCGCGCTGAAGGCGAGGCGCCGGCTGACGGGGACGACTGCGCTGAGACTGAAGGAGGGCTGCTTGCGTGCGGCGCGAAGCTGGGGAATCGCCGCATGCGGGCTTTCGCCGGAGAAAGAGAGATTGTCGTTGGTGGCGAGGTTCATGGTGAGCGTGTAGTCGAGGCGCGGCTTTTTGATGCCGAGCAGGCCCTTGGAGACGAGATTCATGGAGCCGCCGAGGCCGGAGGCGGGCCGGTCGGGCGTGGGCACCTTGGTGATTTCCACGCGCTCGATGTTCAGCATGGGCACATCCTGAAGCGAAAGCTCTCGCCCACCGGCGCGCGCCACGTCGTCGATGCCCGTGCTGGCCACGTTGCCGCCGTCGAGCTGGATGCTGGACATATTCGCGGGGAAGCCGCCGAGCGATAGCTGGCTGGCGCTCTCACCATCGTCGATGATGGAGACGCCAGGCAGGAAGCGGACATAATCGCCGATGTTCTCGAATCCCTGTCCGGGCAGTTCGTCAAGGGCGAGGATGTTGGAGATGCTGGCGGCGTGGCGTTGCTCGTTCATGGCGATGGCTTGCGCGCTCATGGCTGAGTCGGCGACAACCCTGTATTTCTCCATAACGACAACATCGCCGTCCTTTACTTCACCGGTTTGCGGAGCGCGTGTTTGTCCTGCGGCGACGAGTTGAAAATCGCAACTGGCGGTCTGGCCGGCGCTGACGGTTATCGCGCGCGATTGCGAATCGAAGCCCAGATAGACAACCCGCAGCAAAACTTCGCCCGCGGGCACGCCGTCGAATTGGAAGCGCCCGCTCTCGTCGGTGAGTGTTTCCAATTGCGTGCCTCTGATCGAGACGACGGCTTTTCCGACAGGCTGGTCATTGGTATAATTATAAACAGTTCCCTCAATGGCGCCGGAAGTGGTTTGGGCGCACAAGGGACTGGCGGCTAATAGAGTGCCGGCAATTGCAAGAACGGTCAAAAACAGTTGCTTGCAGTTGGCGTGGATACGAGGGGACAGGGAAGCGCAGTGCATATAGATTAAAAAAATAAAAATATTTATATCCGAAAGCATATTACAAAGCCAATCTAATGGCATTTTCAGCATACCTTGGCTGCGATGGGGGCGTTGCCCTTCAGACATTGGCATGAGTCAATATTGGCGGTTAACGCGGGGCGCGGCATTCGCGGATGGGCGCGGATGCCGGTTGCGCGCGCGACATCCGTGCATGTCATGCGGCGGGGCGGGGTGGGGGGAATCGGAAAAATCTTTTGCTTGCACGCGGGAGACGCGGTGGCTTTTGCATGGTCTGCTTAATAGACCAGTGGGATTGCCTGTTCATTATCGTATGCGCGCCGGTAGGGTGCGGTCGTTTCCCGAACAGCGGGCGCAGTCACTGCTCCGCCAGCCAATGCAAACAAACGAATAATTTTATGAAATCAGTCCAAATGCTATTGTCGATTGTCGCGTTAATGTTTTCCACGGTCATGTTTGCCGGCGCCGGTGAGGACATGGCCGTGTTTGACCGGCAGATTCTTTTCGAAGCCGGCCCGGAGCGTGACTATAGGGTGATCCGCATCCCGTGCATTCTCGCGCTGCCCGACGATACCGTGCTGGCCGTTGCCGCTGGCCGGAGCAGCGCATCGGATTGGGCGGACATTCGCATGATCATGCGTCGCAGCACCGACGGCGGCAAAACGTGGGGGCCGCTCAGCGTACTCATCGACCGCGGCAAAAATGTCGCCGACAATCCCGTGCTGATTTGGGATGCGCCGGCGAAGACCGTACACTTTTTGCATCAGGTGAACTACGAGCGTATTTATCATATGACGAGCACTGACAGCGGCAAAACATGGTCGGAGCCTGTCGATATCACGCCACAATTGTCCCGCTTCCAGCAGTTCTATAAATGGAATGTCATCGCGCCCGGCCCCGGACACGGCATCCAGTTGGAAAACGGCAGGCTCATCATTCCCGTCTGGCTGGCGAATGGCGCGCCCGAGCCATCGGGGAAAGGCATCGTACACCGTCCCTCGGTGGCGACATCCATCTACAGCGATGACCACGGCAAAACCTGGCGTTGCGGCGAGATCATGCCGGATGTCCTGAAAAACATGAGCGAGACAGTCGCCGTGCCCGCCGCGGACGGAGGGGTCTGGTTTTATATTCGCAACGAGGAAATACCCGCCTTCAAAATCGGCCTGGCCTACAGCAAGGACGGCGCAACCAACTGGACCAAGGCGGAGTTGCAGGAGGATCTTTACCAGCCGATTTGCTTTTCGAGTGTATTGCGCATATCCGGCGCACCGGACAAAAGTCGCATTTTGTTCTGCAATCCCGACAGCCGGACCAACCCGAAGCCCAACAGAGGCAATCCGTGGCGCGCCCGCGAAAACCTGACGCTTCGCATGAGCTATGACGAAGGCAAGACATGGCCGGTCGTCAGGGTATTGGAGCCGAGGCACAGTTCATATTCCGATCTTACAATGCTATCCGACGGCACGATCCTCTGCCTCTTCGAGCACGACAACCGGTACATATCGGTCGCTCGTTTCAATCTGGCGTGGCTGACCGACCGCAAGGATGCGCTGCGCGGTGGCAGGTGATACCAGTATCTGGAATTTTTTGGATTTTGCGCAGTGGAGGCGGCGCTTGCGGCAGGGGCTTCGCTTGCGAAGTCCTTGTTTTCCCAATCTGGACGCCGCAGGTGGTGTTCCTGCAAAAGTCTGAATCACTGATGTTACGCGGTTCGTAGGGCCTGACCTTGTGTCAGGCCGCGCACGCGTAGGGAGGCCACACAGGTAATTCGCGGCCTGACACAAGGTCAGGCCCTACGAAATCCCGCCGGTCACGTAACATCAGTGAATCACTGATGTTACAAGGTCAGGTCAGGCCCTGCGTGGCGCGTGCGCTGCCTGACATCAGATGTGTGATTTGTTTCGTGTGAAATTTGTTTGAATTCGCGCCCGCGTTTCAAAGACTCTGTCCGACCGGCCTCACAATCACTCAACCATCCTCAACCATCCTCAATCATTCTTCCATCATTCGCATATGCGTTCATCCATCATTGTCCTTGCCCTCGTCACAGTCTGCATGAGTCTTCTGCTTGCCGGTTGCACCTCGCCCCTCAAATCATATCAGCGCGGCAATTATATGCAGGCCTGCGAGGAGGCCGTGAAAAAACTTCGCGGCAGCCCCGGCAACGAGGACGCGCGCACCGCGCTCACAAACGCATATCCGCTCGCCAAATCAACCGCCGACCAGCAAATCGCCAGTTTGAAGAGCGTGACCGGCTTGTATAATTACGAATCAATAATGGCGCTTTGCGACCGCATGAACCGGCTCGCCGACGACATCAGGCACTGCCCTGCCGCGCTCACGTTGATTCCATATCCCGCCGATTATACAGCGGAGCGGGTCGCCGCCGCGCAAACCGCCGCCCAACTCGCATATAATGCGGGCGTGGAGGCGGCGAATCAGGGAACACTGGAAAAAGCCCGCGAGGCGCTCGACTTTTTCATACGCGCCGACCGTTACGTGCCCGGCTACAGGGACGCGCGGGACAGGATCGGACAAATGCGCCACGAGGCCACGCTTCGCGTCATCGTCATGCGTCCGGCACTCTCGCAAAGATACCAGCTCGACGGCGATTTTTTCTATAACCGCCTCATGGCCGATATTACAAAGAGAACCTATAAATATTTGGTGCGTTTTTATACACCCGAGGAGGCCGCCGTCGAAGGCATGGGCAATCCGCATCAGATACTGGAGCTTGATTTTGTGGGTTTCACGGTGGGCAATACGCGCGAAATATCGAACACCGTCGAACTGACCCGCCACAACGTCGAGATTGGCACGACTACAAACGCCGGCGGCGCCAAACAAAGCGTGAAAGGCACGGTGAAAGCCAGCTATACAACAAATCGCGTCGAAATCATCTCCCAAGGTGTCCTCGGCATGCGCACGCTGGACGCCACGACGGGCCGCGTGCTCAACCAGAAAAATTATTCGAACACATATACATGGGCGACCGGGTGGGCGACCTTCAACGGCGACGAGCGCGCCCTCAACGGCGACCAGCTCGCCCTGACCAAAACCCGCCGGCAAACCCCGCCGGACGCGCAGACCCTGTTCAGCAGCTTTGCCAATCCGCTGTATAAAAACTGCACCGATTATATAAGTGCGACGTATTCGCCGTAAGCCGGCAAATCCGGCGTCCGCGATTGAGCGAAGGCAACGCGTCGGCCAGTTCGTTCCTGGAGCGAGTCGCCCTGCCGGGCGCAAATCCCGGCAGGGCGACTCGCTCCAGGATCGCATAACGCATCTTTTTTCGGACACTGATAGAAAAGGCAACCCCGTTGGGGTTGTGTGATTATTATCGGATTACCCAAGGTAGGCGACGTTGTCGCCAACCTTGGGCTATAATAGGGAACGGCGTTGCCGTTCAAGGTGAACACCTGCGACATTTGCGACAATCGTGGGAATTACGACAATCGTGGGAATTACGACAATCGTGGGAATTGTGAGAATCGTGAGAATCGTGGGAATCGAAACGGCAACGCCGTTTCCTAGTGAAGCCCGAGGTTGCGACAACGTCGCTACCTCGGGCTATCAAACAAAAAAACAGGCCACAACCCCAACGGGGTTGCCTTGCTTGTTTATAGTGATTTTATCCGAAAAAAACGCGTTATGGATTAATAACTGATGTTACGCGGCCGGCCTATCCTGGGAGCGCGGGCATCTTTGCCCGTGATGCGTTTTCGAAATGCAATATGCGAGCGCACGGCGTTTCGCGGGCAAAGCTGCCCGCGCTCCCAGGAACGGAATGGCCTTTGCGTTATCCTCGCCCAAACGTAGCGCAGGCTGCCAAGCCTGCTTTGCCTGTCGCATGCCGCCGGGTATGCGTTTTTTCTCGAACCGGGTAAGGCTTCGCCTCGTCAGCAGGCTTGGCAGCCTGCGCTACGTACGCGCCGCGTAACATCAGTTAATAAACTGGCTTTCGCGTAACATCAGTTACTAAGATAGGCCGGTCGCGTAACATCAGTCATATAACAGCGTGTAGCGGGACGCGGCGGCCGGGGTTTTTGACGGGGACAGGATAAGCGTGAAGCGGGCGCTTTCCAGCGCGGGGACTGGCCATGCGATTTGGGGGCCGGGGAGATTGGTGTTGGGGCGCAATGGCTCCGCAGTCCATGTGAGCAGTTCGATTGTTTTGCCATCACCATATTCGATCAATGCCCGGAGCGGGCCGGGGTCGAGGGCGGCGGGCGTGTCGTTCAGCCACCATAGTTGGGGGTCGAAAATTTCGCCTGCATGCCAGCGGAATTTTCGGATGCGGGCGCTGGCGAGGAACGGGCGGCATGCATCGGCCACGGCGGCGAGCGCGGGCTTGGGGCGCGCGGGCCATGAAACGATGCTCAGGTTCGCGGCGGCGGGCCAGGGTTCGTTGAAACACCAGCAGAGGGCCATGCTCGCGCGCGGTTTTTGGCGGCGGGCTTCCTCGTAGATTCCCTTGAGTCCTTCGGATTGGAGGAGCTGGCCGCGTTCGACGAGTTGCGCGAGGGTTTCAGTCGGGCCGAAATAATGCTCCAGCGTTTCCGGGTAGAGGTGGCTGCCGTCCAGCCATGCGCCGAGCGCGTGGTGCGCGGCCCAGGCACCGTCGCGACGCGGGGGAAACAATTCGTTTTCGGGAATGATTTCGCGTAAAATTTCCTCCGGCGCGGGCGCGGGCACGCCGAATTCGGCGTAGGCGGTGTTGTCCGATTTTTGATACATGGCCCAGGCTTCCACGCCGGTTTCCGAATCACGGAAAACATAATGGCCGTGCGCGACGCCTTCCACCGGCGACGTCGGCAGGAACGGGCGTTGCGGATCGAGTTGATAACAATTGGCGGCGAGCAGGCGCAAGGGCAGCGCCTGGTCGGTCATGCCGGACCAGTTGTTGAAGAGTTCGTTTCCCCCGCACCACATGACGACGCAGGCGCGCGGTTTGAGTCGCGCGATGAGCGAGCGCGACTCCCGGTCGAGCACGCGCAGGTAGGCCGGGTCGTCGGGATAACAATTGCAGGCGAGCGGAAATTCCTGCCAGACCATGATGCCGAGTTCGTCGCATTTTTCGTAGAAAAAATCCTTTTGCGCGGGCGCGCCGCCCCACATCCGCAGGATGTTCATGTGCGCGCCGCGCGCGAGGCGCAGCAGGGAATCGCATGTTTCCTTGTTCAACTTTCCGGGGAAAATCTCCGGGCTGACCCAGTTCGCGCCTTTCGCAAAAATCGCGCGTCCGTTGATTTCGAGCGTCATCGGCGGGAGGCTTCTTGTTTTCGGAAAAGTGTCGCGCCAATGCCACTGGCCGGGCGCCATCACGAGGCGCACGCG
>JAISGL010000446.1 GCA_031263125.1 Opitutaceae bacterium
TCGCGGCCTGACACAAGGTCAGGCCCTACAAAACCCTGCCGGTCGCGTAACATCAGCGGACAAGCAAGATGCCCGTGCTGCGCGATGCGAGGCGAGGCTTCGCCTCGTCGGCAGGCTTGGCAGCCTGCGCTACGTAGTGTTTCCCATGCCTGTTTGCAGTCGAAAAATTCGCCAAAAAAATTCGCCGCATTTCATCCTTGGCCCGCGTCCGCGTAATTCTGTTTCATGTAGGTTTTCAATTTCCCGATGGCCAAACGCAAAACATCCTCCAACTCCGGCGACCAGCCCGAACTCCCTCTCAACGGCAACGACACCCCCGCCGCTTCCGCTTCCGCTTCCGCCACCCCCGCCGCTGCCGCTACCCTCGCCGCCGCCGCATCCACCGCCGCCACCGCTGCCACCACCTCCGCCGCCACGCCCGCCTCCGCCGCCGCCTCCGCCGCGCCCGCCACTCCCGCCGCCGCCACCGCCACCGGCGCGGCGGCGCCAGCCGCAAACAGCGAGTCGCAAACCGAAACCCCGGCTCCCGACGCCAGCGAAACCGCCGCCGCGCCACCCAAGGACAACAGCCCCGGCGCCCCGCTCGTCCGGCACTACAACTCGTGGTTTCTCGACTACGCCAGCTACGTCATCCTCGACCGCGCCGTCCCCCACGTCGACGACGGCCTCAAGCCCGTGCAACGCCGCATTCTCCACACGCTCCACGAAATGGACGACGGCCGCTTCAACAAAGTCGCCAACGTCGTCGGCGCCACCATGCGCTTCCACCCGCACGGCGACGCCTCCATCGAAGCCGCCCTCGTCGCCATCGCGCAACGCGGCCTCCTCATCGAACCCCAGGGCAATTTTGGCAACATCTACACCGGCGACGGAGCCGCCGCGGCCCGTTACATCGAAGCCCGCCTCACGCCCTTCGCCCGCGAAGTCGTCTTTAACCCGAAGACCACCGCGTGGCAGCTCAGCTACGACGGACGCGCCCGGGAACCCGTCACCCTCCCCGTCAAGTTCCCCCTCGTCCTCGCCGAAGGCGCCGAAGGCATCGCCGTCGGCCTCTCCACGCGCATCCTCCCGCACAATTTCAACGACCTCTGCCGCGCCTCCATCAATCACCTCCAGGGAAAAACCTTCCGCATCTTCCCCGACTTCCCCACCGGCGGCATCGCCGACTTCTCCGAGTACAACAACGGCGAACGCGGCGGCAAAGTGAAAGTCCGCGCCCGCATCGAGCAACGCGCCAAATACCTCCTCGCCATCACCGAACTCCCCCACGGCGTCACGACCACCTCGCTCATCGAGTCCATCCTCGCCGCCAACGCGAAAGGAAAACTCAAAGTCAGGCACCTCGACGACAACACCGCCGGCAAAGTTGAAATCCTCGTCCACCTCCCCCAAGGCTCCGACCCCGACCAGCTCATCCAGCAACTCTACGTCTTCACCGACTGCCAGGTCTCCATCTCGCCCGCCGCCTGCATCATCGAAACCGGCGAAAACGGAAACGACCGCCCCTGCTTCCTCTCCGTCCCCGACATCCTCAAACGCTCGACCGGCAAAACCGTTTCGCTCCTCAAACAGGAACTCGAAATCCGCCTCGAAGAACTCGAACACAAATGGCACTGGGACTCCCTCGTGCGCATCTTCATCGAGGAAAAAATCTACAAACTCATCGAACACTGCAAAACCAGGGAAGCCGCCGACGAAGCCATCCGCAAAGGCCTGCAACCCTTCCTCAAACGCCTCCGCCGCCCCATCACCGACGAGGACATCACCAAACTCGGCGACATCCCCATCAAACGCACCGCCGCCTACAACCGCTTCAAAGCCGACGAGGAAATCAAAGGCATCGAAAAAGAAATCGCGGACACAAAGCACAACCTCAGACACCTCACCGCCCACGCGATCAAGTGGTTCGAGACGTTGCAGGAAAAATATGGCAAAGGCCACAAACGCCGCACCACCTACGATGAAATCGAACAAATCAGCGCCGCCGAAGTCGTCGCCGCCAACCAGCGCCTCTACATAAACCGCGAGGAAGGTTTCATCGGCCTCAACTGGCGCCAGCACGAATACGTCACCGACTGCACCATCCTCGACGACGTCATCTGCTTCATGGAAGACGGCACGATGAAAGTCGCCCGCGTCACCGACAAAGTATTCATGGGCCGCGAAATCATCCACGTCGCGATTCTCCCCAAGGACGGTGACAAACACTACTACACGATGGTTTATCAGGACAAAAAGACTGGCAAAGCCTTCGCCAAACGCTTCCAGGTTGGTGGAGTGACCCGTGAAAAACTCTACTCCCTCGCGCCCAACGAAGGCTCCAAGGTTGTCTATTTTCACGTCGCCAAAAAAGAGGCCGACATGCCGCAAAAACTCGCCATCGAACTCAGCGGCCGTTGCAGCGCGCGCAAAAAAGAGTTCGATTTCGACCTTGGCAACATGAACGTCGGCGGCCGCGCCGCGAAAGGCATCACGGTCACCGATTATCCCATCAAACGCGCCAAAGCCGCCTGAAACCAAAGATGAGACACCCCCGCAGGCAGCGCAGGCGGATCGGGCCGATCGGACAGATCAGACAGATCAGACAGATCAGCCGGATCAGCCAGAGCGCCCCCCCCAGGGGAAAACCCGAAAAAGCAACAACCTGCGCCACCTACGCTATGAGAAACGCGGTGGCGTCCTTGATGCCGTTGTCAAATGTCGCCAGTTGCAGTTTGTTCGCCGCGGCGAGCTGGCAGAGATAGGCGTCGGAGGTTTTCGGGCCGGTGTTTGCCCAGACCGCAAGTTTCGGCGGCGGGCATTCGGCGACGAAGCCGCCCGCCTGTTTGCGTATCATCGCAAGGCCGGTGTCGGCTTCCTGCCGCGTGCAGCCGATCGACTGCATGGAAACACGCAGAAAGCCGAGTTCGGTGTGCGCGCAGGTATGGAGACTGGCGAAACCCGCTTTCACGGCCCACCGGTGAAAGGCCGCGTGATGCACGTGCGCCGCAAAGCGCCACGCGATGAGGGCGTTGACATCCAGGAGGTATTTCATGGGAGGTCGGCGAGGGCGGCTTTGACCATTTCGTCCGTGATTGCCGGCCCGGGCGTGGCATCAACCATCAGGCCGGAAACCGGGTTTTTTTTATAAATGCGCTTGATGGGTTTCGCTTCGTCGGGAAGCGCGGCGGCGCGCAGATAGTCGGAAACGCTCATATGCTTCGCGTGTGCGTTGCGGCGCAGGAGGCGCATTTGCCCGGCAGTGAGTTTGAAGGACGCTGTTGGCATGATGGTAGTAAAGTAATACGCCGTGGCCCGCTGTCAAGCGGCCGGCGGCGGCGCGGCTGCGCCGCCAGTTTAAGTTGAGAGTTTAAGTTGAAGTGAGGAAGCGGTGGTTTGTACCTTAATCTTAAACTTTCATCTTAAACTGGCAGCGCCGGCGGCGGCGGCGCGGCGGCGCGGCTGCGCCGCCAGTTTAAGTTGAGAGATTAAGTTGAAGTGAGGCAGCGGTGGTTTGTACCTTAATCTTAAACTTTCATCTTAAACTGGCAGCGCCGGCCGCCGGCGCTGCCATGTGTAGAGCGCGGGGAGCAGGATCAGCGTCAGGAAGGTCGCTGTCACGATGCCGCCTATGACCACCGTCGCCAGGGGGCGTTGGACTTCGGCGCCCGGTCCCGTGGCGAGGGCCATCGGGAGGAAACCCAGGCTCGCCACGAGGGCCGTCATCAGGACGGGGCGGAGGCGGGTCAGGGCGCCTTCGATGGCGGTGTCCCGCACGGTCAGACCTTGCGCGCGGAGGGTGTTGAAATGGCTGACCATCATCAGGCCGTTTAACACGGCCACGCCGCTCAGGGCGATGAAGCCGACACCGGCGCTTATCGAGAAGGGCATGCCGCGCAGCCAGAGGGCAAAGACGCCGCCGGTCACGGCAAGGGGGATGCCCGTATACACGAGGAGCGCCTGGCGGAGGCTGCCGAGCGCGATGTAGATGAGGATGAAAATAATCGCGAGCGCGGCGGGGACAATGATCGCGAGGCGGGCGCGGGCCTGCCGGAGGTTTTCAAAGGAGCCGCCAAATTCTATCGTGTAACCGGGGGGGAGTGTCGGGCCGAGGGTGGCGTCGATTTTGCGGCGGGCTTCGCGGACGTAGCTTTCCACGTCGCGGCCGCGGAGGTTCACCATGATGGCGGCGCGGCGCTGGCCGGCTTCGCGGGTGATGGCGGCGACTTTTTCCGTGACAATGAGGTCCGCGACCTGGCCGATGGTGAGGAGGGTGTCGGGCGAGCCGGCGCGGAGGGGGAGGCGCAGGATTTCGTCTGTGCGGGCGCGGATGGCGTCGGGGGCGCGCACGACGATGGGGGTGCGGCGGTTGCCTTCGATGATGGAGCCGACGTGCGCGCCGGCGAGCGCGGTGGCGATGGCGGCGTTGAGTTCGGCGGCGTGGATGTTGTAGCGGGTCATCGCGTCGGGTTTGAGTTTTATTTCGAGGAGGGGGGCTTTGCCGAGGGAGTCGAATTCGACGTCGGCGGCGCCGGGGATGGCTTCGAGGATTTCGCGGGCGGCGGTGGCGATGTGTTCGATTTGGTCGTAGTCGTCGCCGAAGATTTTCACGGCGATGTCGGCGCGGGTGCCTTCGAGGATTTCGTTGAAGCGCATTTGTATGGGCTGGCTGAAGAGGTAGGCCTGGCCGGGGATGGCGGTTTCGAGCGCGGTGGTGAGGCGCGCAGCAAGTTCGGCCTTGGAGGAAAAGGGCTGAAAGGCTGAAGGGCTGAAGGGCTGAACGGGGGTGGGCGCTGCCGCGCCAGGGGGGTGGGGGGGGCCGGGGGTGTTTGGGTTTTGGAGTTTGGAGTGTGGCGTTTGGGGTTTGGCGTTTGGCGTTTGGGGTTTGGCCTGGTTTTGCCATTCTTTGAGGGGTTTGTAGAAGATGTAGGTGTCGGCGACGTTGACGCCCATGGGGTCGGTGGCGACTTCCTGGGTGCCGATGCGGGAGAAGGTGGCCGTGATGCCGGGGAACTGGCGGAGGATTTCCTGTTCGGTTTTTTCCTGCATGGCGATGGAGGCGTCGAGGCCGATGCTGGTGGTGCGGATCATGTGGGTGGCGAAGGAGCCTTCGTCGAGTTGGGGGATGAATTCGGCGCCGAGGGTGGTGAAGAGGTGCGCGGCGAGGGCAAAGAGGGCGATGGAGGCGGCGGCGAGGGGCGCGCGGAGGCGGAGGGCGAGGGCGAGGAGGGGGCGGTAGAGGTTTTTGAGGGCGCGGAGGAGGGGGTTGTCGGCATGGGCTATTTTGCCGCGCAGGAGGGTGGCGGCGAGGGCGGGCATGAGGGTGAGGGTGAGGATGAGCGCGCCAATGAGGGCGTAGATGACGGTGAGGGCCATGGGTTTGAAGGTTTTGCCTTCGACGCCGGTGAGGGTGAGCAGGGGGATGTAGACGATGGTGATGATGAGCACGCCGTAAAAGGCGGGGCGGCCTACTTCGCGCGCGGCGGCGAGGGTGGTGCCGTGGCGTTCGGAGGGGGTGAGGGGGCGGCCGAGTTCGTGCTGGCGGTGGCCGAGCCGGCGGACGATGTTTTCAACCATGACAACGGCGCCGTCGATGATGAGGCCGAAGTCCACGGCGCCGAGGCTCATGAGGTTGCCGCTGAGTTTGGTTTCGACCATGCCGGTGATGGCGAAGAGGAAGCTGAGGGGGATGGCGAGGGAGACGATGAGGGCGGCGCGGATGTTGCCGAGGAGGAGGAGGAGGACAAGGGTGACGAGGAGCGCGCCGGTGGTGAGGTTGTGCGCCACGGTGTTGATGGTGCGGTCGACGAGTTCGGTGCGGTCGTAGACGGTGATGAGTTCGACGTTGGCGGGGAGGCGGGGGCGGAGTTCGTCGATTTTGGCGGCGATGCGGCGCGCGACGGCGCGGGAGTTTTCGCCGGTGAGCATGAGGGCGGAGCCGAGGAGGGTTTCGCGGCCGTTGTAGGTGGAGGAGCCGGTGCGGAGCGAGGCGCCGATGGTGATGTCGGCGAGGTCGGAGACGAGGAGGGGGCGCGAGGCGAGGCCGCGGAATTTGACGGGGAGGCGGGCGATGTCGGCGGGGGTTTGCACGCGGGAGTCGGCGCGGATGATGATTTGTTCGCCGCCGATCTGGATGGCGCCGCCGCCGGCGTTTTCGGTGTTGGCGGCGATGGTGTCGGCGAGTTCGGCGGTGGTGATGCCGGCGGCGAGGAGGGCGTCGGGGCGGGGGTGGATGAGGATTTGTTTTTCGTGGCCGCCGGAGGCGTTGACTTCCGCGACGCCGGGGAGGGCGCGGAGGGCGGGTTTGATGAGTTGGTCGTGGAGGAGTTTGAGTTCCATGAGCTGTTCCGCACGCGGGGGAAAGGGCTGAAGGGCTGAAGGGCTGAA
>JAISGL010000452.1 GCA_031263125.1 Opitutaceae bacterium
CGGGTGTAATTGCGGAAGGTAGCTACGGCGAAGCCGTTGCCTATTGCAGCCCAAGGCTGGCGACAACGTCGCCTGCCTTGGGTAATCCGATAATAATCACACAACCCCAACGGGGTTGCCTAATGACATTGCCATAAATCACCCGCGCTTCAGCAGTTCAATCCCAGGCAACCTCTTCGAGGTTCTGACAATCTTCTCCCCTTTTCCCAAGGTAGCGACTGCGTCGCAACCCTGGGCTTCATCAGGAAACGGCTTCGCCGTTTTTGCGCCCTTCGGCACCCTCCCTTCGCTTCTGCTCCGGGTCACTCACTTGATTGCTACCTTTCGCAATTGCACCCCGTGCCTGCGTCCGCGCCATGTTTTGTTTGCCATTCCGCATCCCGCGTTCCGAAATCCGCATTCCACATTCCGCACTCCGCACTCCGATGAATCCGCGACTTCCACTTCGATGCTGGGCCGAGATCGACCTCGCCGCGCTTGAGCGCAATCTGCGCCTCATACGCGCGTCGATTCCCCCGCGCATGCGTTACGTCGCCGTCGTGAAAGCCGACGCCTACGGGCACGGCCTGCAACAAGCCGCCGCGCGCCTCATGCACGCGGGCGCCGACCTCTTCGCGGTCGCGAATCTCGCCGAGGCAGCCGCGCTCCGCGAAATCGGCCCCGGCTGGCCGCTGCTGCTCCTCTCGCCGCTCCTGCCCGAGGAAGACCAATACCTCGTCGAATACGACCTGATCGCAACCGTCTCGACGGGCGACGAAGCGCGGCGTTTCGGCGCCGTTGGCCGCGCCGCCGGACGCCCGGTCAGCGTCCACCTGAAAATCGACACCGGCATGGGCCGCGCCGGCGTGTGGCACGAGGAGGCGGAAAAACTGTGCGCCGAAATTCTCGCCTCGCCGCACATCAGGCTCGCGGGAGTGTTCACGCATTTTGCGAGTCCCGACGAAGACCCCGCCTTCACCGCGGAGCAGCGCCGCCGCTTTTTGAAGGCGCTCGCGTGCTGCCCGAAACTCGACCTCTCGCAACTCTTCATCCACGCCGACAACAGCGCGGGGCTGGACACGCTCGAAACCGCCGGCCCCTTCAACGCCGTGCGCATCGGCCTCCTCCAATTCGGCATCGTGCCCCGCCGCGACGCGCTGCCCGCGCTCGCGCATATCCGCACCGAACCGGTTTTCAGTTTCAAAACGCGCGTGGGCATCGTGAAAAAACTCCCCCTCGGCACGGGCATCAGCTACGGCCGCACGCACACGCTGCGCCGCGACAGCACCATCGCCGTGCTCACGGCGGGCTATGGGGACGGCATCCCGCGCGCCGTGAGCAACCGCGCGAGTGTCCTCGTACACGGCATCCGCTGCCCGATTCTCGGACGCGTGACGATGGACCAGACCATAATCGACATAACCGACATCCCGACGATGACCAAGGTCGCCAGTGGTGACGAATGTGTGATCGTGGGCCGTCAAAACGGCGCCGAGATCACCCTCACCGAGTTCAGCCGCAACGCCGACACGATCCCGTGGGAAACGCTCTGCTCCGTGACAAAACGCGTCCCGCGCCTGTATCGCACGGCGTTGGGGGTGTGATTTGCAATGGCCGTCAATTGTCCCCAGGCGAATCTTTTGTTGCGTTTGTAGCGTTTATTTCTTGCGCAAACACCCAGGCATGGTGCATTGCAGGAGCATGGCGCTCTTATTAAAAAACCGGATCGACCCTTCGCGTATTTCCAAGAAAACGCTAAACCAACTGGCGGCTTTGTTCACAAAGCAAGGGTGTGTCACGCTCATAAACGCCCAGGGACACAGGATGAAAATGCCCGATGAGCTTTTTCAGCAACTTGGCCGCATGGTGGATATTTTGGTCGAGAAACGTGTCGTGATTTTCATCCCCGAGGATGAAACTTTGACCACGCAGGCGGCGGCAAACATGCTGGGGATGTCCCGGCAGCATTTTGTAAACCTCCTTGAGCAGGGAACAATCGCTTTTACAAAAGTGGGAACGCATCGCCGTGTGAAATTTCAAGACGCGGTTGAATTCAGGAAAAAACGTGATGCGGCACGCAGGAGCGCCATGAATGAACTGTCCGACAAAATTGAAAAAGCCGGATACTACAAGGCGGATTACACGGGGGAATGTGCGTGAACGCCGATCACCGCGTGCTTCTGGATTCGTGCGTTCTGGCCAACTTTGCCGTGTGTGACCTGTTGCTGCGCCTGTCCGAGCATCCTCGCGTATTTTTGCCGCATTGGTCTGAAACCATATTGGATGAGGTGCATCGAACCCATGTCAAAAAACTCGGATGGAATATAAAATACGCAGACTCGTTTCAATGCGCGTTGAGGACTCATTTTCCCGAGGCTTGTGTGCGCGGACATGAGAAATTGATACCTGTCATGGAAAACGATGAGAAGGACCGCCATGTTCTGGCTGCGGCAATCATCGGCGGATGTTCACTGATCCTGACATTTAATTTGAAGCATTTTCCCGAATCCGCATTGAAAGATTATTCAGTCGAAGCGCGACATCCGCAGGATTATCTACAGGTGCTCTATGAACTGGAAAGAGAGCGTGTTGTGTCATGCCTCGGCGAAATCGCGGGGCGGAAGAAAAAGGAAACCCAGGATGTCCTGATTGAGCTGGGGAAGGCGCTGCCAAAATTCTCGCAGCGTCTGCTTGATGATTTGGGCATGACGTAGCATTACGATTTTGGCCGGGATTTGGGGCGGCGTGAATTGGGTTGCACGGCGCGCCGCTCTTTGTCGCACGAGTGGTTTCATATCTTTGAAGCAAGTGGTTGGAGGTTGCCTGAAGGTTCTTCGACACTTTCAATGCAAGGGAGCCGTTCACGGCACGGTGCGGGTAATTGTGGAAGATAGCTACGGCGAAGCCGTTGCCTAGTACAGCCCAAGGCTGGCGACAACGTCGCCT
>JAISGL010000152.1 GCA_031263125.1 Opitutaceae bacterium
CGGATCGCGCGCGGAGTCGGGCGGAGGAGGATGGCAGTCATGTTTCGGGCAGTCATGGTTATGATTGTATCTGATGTTACGCGGCGGCCAGTTTTGGCAGGGCCTGACCTTGTGTCAGGTCGTGCTCGCGAAAGAAGCCACATTGGTAATTCGCGGCCTGACACAAGGTCAGGCCCTACGGGCTGCGTAACATCAGTTTCTACTTTACCTGACTTCGATCTTGTCTGCCTGCACACCGGTTATTTTTACGGGTTTCCCCTTCCCGCGGCTGCTTTGAGGCGGTCACTTAACACTTAACAAGCACAAGCGAAGTCCTTGCCCTGCCGCATAAAATCCAAGAATTTCCAGACGTTGGTGGCATTCATCGAAAATACCGAAAAAACCTATAAAATGGCTTGCATTGGTTGAATATTGAAACATCCTGACTCTTCCTCCCGCCAAAAATCCCAGGTAGAGCCTAGCTCCTTGGGGTTTATTCGCCCGGTCTCACCACCGGGCGATTTTTTTTGCACCGTGCGCGGCTCGCGGATGATTATGCGCGTCACCATGCTGCACATCGTCCTTTTCCAACCGGAGATTCCGCAAAACACGGGCAATGTCGGACGCATGTGCGCGCTCACAAAATCGCGGTTGCACCTGATTCATCCGCTCGGTTTCAAGATCACCGATGCCCGGCTCAAACGCGCGGGCATGGACTACTGGTATTCGCTCGACGTGCATTATCACGACGATTGGAAAGCGTTTCGTGCGAGTGCCGTCGCGCCGACCGGACGGCTTTGGTTGTTCACGACAAAAACGAAGAGGTCTTACTGGGATGTGCGTTTCGCGGATGGCGACGGGTTGGTATTTGGCAACGAGGGCAGCGGCGCCCCCGGGTGGTTGCACGCTGAACTGGGCGAGCAGGCGCGCGTGACGATTCCGCACGCCAATCCGGCGCTGCGTTCGCTCAACTTGAGCACGGCGGCGGGTATCGCGTGCTACGAGGCGCTGAGGCAGACGAAGCCGCCGGGGCCGGGATAGCGCGGATGCGAATCCGGGGATTTGCCGGCATTGCAACATCGGAAGTATGCGATGCGTGCAACACGTGCGATGCGATACGGCGGATTCGGAAACTCGGAAACTTCCCTGCACCGTTGCCCTATCCCTGTCCGTTGTCCGTGATGTGTCTTGCTGCGGAATTGTGGACGGTAGAGCAGGGGAGAGGCGGAGACAGGGAAGGCGGCGAGGAGGGCAGGGAGGGAGGTTCCAATGTCAACGTCTGGAAAGATTCAGGCTTTTGCAGGAGCATTGCTTGCGACGTCTTGAGTTGGGGAAGACAGGGGCTTCGCAAACGAAACCCCTATCCCATAAAATCCCCAAAAAAATCAGACATTGGCATTGGCATAACCTCAGCCGATAGCCTCAGCCAAACCTCAGCCGGGCGTCTGGCTTCGTGGCGTCTGGCGTCGTGGCATCTGGCGTCGTGGTGTGCGCAAAACCATGATTTCGTCCGCCTCACTGCCGTCGTCCGCGCCGCCCCAGTCGCAGACGGGCGGCAGGACGCGGGGTTCCTTGCGGCGGCGCAGACCTGTCTTTCGTCGGTAAAGATTGAGGTGTTTCGAGACAAAGGCCCTGCCGCCGAGTATGCCTCCGTCGGTGAAATAGCGTATCCGGCATCTCAATACAGTAACCAGCGGGAGTTTTCCCTTTGCGCGCATCGTTTCCTCGAAAAGATTTTCCGAAATGGAGGCCTTGCCGGCACGCGGTTTGGCGCCGCTGCCGATAATCATGAGTCGGTAGTATTCCTGCGCGTCCCGCCATGTGCGCGCATCATCCTCGCCGATGACATGTATGAGTCCCGCCTGTGCGATTTTCCTGCCTGCGACGGCCTCGCCATAGCCGCAAAACCGGTAGTCTTTGGGATCGTCAACAAGCCCTGTGCGAACGGGATTTAGATCGATATAAGCGGCCATGGTGCGAACGATGCGCCCTGTTGGCTGGACGAGCACGCTCTTGAAACGCTCGGCCCAGAGTGTGCCGAAACGGTTGTGTGTTTTGTTGAACCAGATGGTGAAACGTTGCTTGAGCAATTTCATGAAGGCAGAGACATCGTTCATGAGCGCGAGCTGCTGTTTGCGCCAGGCGTCGGCATCGGGGCCGCCGGCCTTGAGCTGCGATTCGACGACCGCCAGCGGGGCCGTTTGGAAGCGGGTTGGTTTCGGGTAGAGAATGCGGTAGCGGCGCAACAGCTCCTGATCGGAAACGGGCGCTTTTTGGGGAACCCTGACGAGGATATGGAAGTGATTTTCCATGACGGCGTAGGTGAGTATGGA
This sequence comes from Opitutaceae bacterium, assembly GCA_031263125.1. GTDB lineage: Bacteria > Verrucomicrobiota > Verrucomicrobiia > Opitutales > Opitutaceae > Ereboglobus. The sequence continues at coordinate 2,313 of JAISGL010000152.1, forward strand.
AACGCCGCAGTAGTCGGCGATTTGCCACATCTGCCGGCGAAGCATTTCCTTGGCATCGTCATCGAAGAGGCGTTCGCCGTTAACAGTGCGGGAGATGCAGTGATAAACGGCATCCTCACCATGAATCTTTATTCGAGCAGTTCTCATGCGGAAAAAGGCATTGAAAAAATGATTGTTCGTCAAGAGAAAAAAATCTGTCCCTGTTTTATTTTTTTATGAAGCGGGGTGCGGCGCGTGGGTTGGGTTTGGGGTTAGTTCAGTGTCGCGGCGATTCGCGCGAGGGCGGATTCGACGTTTTCGCGGCTGTTGAAGGCACTGATGCGGACGTGGCCTTCACCACATTTGCCGAAACCGGCGCCAGGGGTGCAGACAACTTGCGCACAGTCAAGGAGCCGGTCGAAAAACTCCCACGAATCGCGTTTCACGTTGACCCAGATGTAGGGCGAGTCGACTCCGCCGGTGCTCGCGAAACCGAGCTTGCCCATCGCGGCGCGGATGAGCGCGGCGTTGCCAAGATAAAAATCGCAGAGCGCGCGTGTCTGCTGTTTGCCGGCGTCGGTGTAGATCGCGGCGGCGGCGCGCTGGATGGGATACGAAACGCCGTTGAACTTTGTCGACTGGCGGCGGAGCCAGAGCGCGTGCATGGAGTGCGCGTTGCCGGCGGAATCGCGCGCGGTGAGCGTTTTCGGAATCACCACGTAAGCGCAGCGCGTGCCGGTGAAGCCGGCGGTTTTGGAAAAACTGCGGAACTCGATCGCGACGTCGCGCGCGCCGGGGATTTCGTAGATGCTGCGCGGGATGCCGGGCGTGCGCACGAAGGCTTCGTAGGCGGAGTCGTGGAGGATGATCGCATTGGTGGCGCGGGCGTAGGCGACCCAGGCGGCAAGTTGTTCGCGCGTGGCGACGGCGCCGGTCGGATTGTTCGGAAAACAGAGCCAGATCAATTCAGGCACGCCGCCGCCATGAACCGGCGCCACGGGCGGGGCGGGCACGTAATTGTTTTCAGGCGTGCATTCGAGGTAGGTGATGCCTTCGTAACGTCCGTCGTGATTCGGGCCGGTGCGGCCGGCCATGACGTTGGTGTCCACGTAAACGGGATACACGGGATCGGGAATCGCGAGGCGCGTGTCGGCGGCGAAAATTTCCTGGATGTTGCCGCAGTCGCACTTGGAGCCGTCGGAGACGAAGATTTCGTCGGCATCGATCTGGCAGCCGCGCGCGGCGTAGTCGTTCGCGGCGATGGCTTCGCGCAAAAACGCGTAACCTTGCTCGGGGCCGTAGCCTTTGAACGTGGCGCGTGAGGCGAGTTCCTCGCTCGCGGCGTGGAGCGCCTCGATGCAAACGCGCGGGAGCGGTTCGGTGACGTCGCCGATGCCAAGACGGATCACGGGCTTGCCGGGGTTGGCTTGCTGATAGGCGGCGACGCGGCGCGCGATGTCGGAAAAGAGATAGGAGGCTTTGAGCTTCGTGTAGTGTTCGTTGATTCTGATCATGACGGAGATGGATGTCGTTGGCGTAAAAGCATGATTCGTCCGGGCAGGGCGAAAAGTACAAAAATTGAAGTGAATGGCGGATAATTCACGAGGCCACCGGGAAGCCATTGGGAGAGGGTGCAATTGCGAAAGGTAGCAATCAAGTGAGTGACCCGGAGCAGAAGCGAAGGCAGAGCGCCGAAGGGCGCAAAAACGGCGAAGCCGTTTCCTGATGAAGCCCAGGGTTGCGACGCAGTCGCTACCCTGGGAAAAGGGGAGAAGATTGTCACAACCTCGAAGAGGTTGCCTGGGATTGAACCGCTGAAGCGCGGGTGATTTATGGCAATGTCATTA
>JAISGL010000079.1 GCA_031263125.1 Opitutaceae bacterium
CCACGACCGGCGGCATGGCCTCCGCGATTCTCACCACCATCGAACGCGGCCAGCCCCTCGCCGCCCTCGACGAATATCCCGCCAAAATCGCCGCCCTCACGCTCGCCGACGTAAACGCCTCGATCAAAAAATACCTCAACCCCGCCAAAATGACCCTCGTCGAAGCCGGAACATTATCCGAAGAAAAATAAATTCCAGGAGCACCGAATCCCGACTCGGCAGAATATTCCGCCAGCGCGATGGCCTGTTAATGTCTTTATTAACTGATGTTACGCAGCCCGTAGGGCCTGACCTTGTGTCAGGCCGCGAATTATCTATGCGGCTTCGGTTTGCTTGGCGCCACCGCGCAAACGTAGCGCAGGCTGCCAAGCCTGCGTTGCCTGCCACATGCCTCCGGGTGTTCGTTTTTTTCAAACTGGGCGAGGCTTCGCCTCGTCAGCAGACTTGGCAGCCTGCGCTACGAGAGGTCTGATTCCGCGATTGGGCCGGAGCAACGCGACAGCACCTGGGAGCGCGGGCAACTCTGCCCGCGAAACGCCGGGCGCGCGCGTCGTGTCTGTCGAAATCGCATCGCGGGCAAAGATGCCCGCGCTCCCAGGTGCTGTCGCGTAACATCACTTACGTAACATAATGGCGGCTTGATTTGCGGTCGGCACCGGCGCGGCTGAAGCCCCGGTTGATTCCTTGCCTCCGGGCGTTGCGTTCTCGCTGCCAGTGCGTGTTCCCAAGGCGCCTCACTCGCCCGACTCAATACGCTCAATACGGGGGGCGCGTGGACTCGTCGACGAGCAGGCTCACGCCGGACATCTCGTCGGGCTTGGGCAGGCCCATGAGCGCAAGGAGCGTCGGGGCGATGTCCCCGAGACGGCCGCCACTGCGCATCTTGGTTTTGCCGGCGGCGTATTTTTCATCGACGACAAAAACTTCGACGAGGTTCAGCGTGTGCGCCGTGTGCGGACCTTTGACCACGGGATCATACATCTGCTCGCAATTGCCGTGGTCGGCACAGACGACGGCGCTGCCGTGCATGTGCGCAACGGCGTCGAGGAGTTCGCCGACTCCTTTGTCCGTCGCCTCGACCGCCTTGATCGCGGCGGGGAGCGAGCCGGTGTGGCCAACCATGTCGGGATTGGCGTAGTTCACGACGACGAGCGAGAACTTGCCGGAGAGGATTGCCTCCTTGGTGAGTCTCGTGACTTCGGCGGCGGACATTTCGGGCTGCATGTCATACGTCGGCACTTTCGGGCTGGCGGGGCACGCGCGCTCTTCGCCGGGGAAGGGGTCTTTGCGATAGTTGTTAAAGAAGAAGGTGACGTGCGGATTCTTTTCCGTTTCGGCGCAGCGGAATTGCGCGAGGTTCGCGTTGCTGACGACTTCGCCGAGGATGTTTTTCAACTTGGGCGGCTTCGGGAGAATGACGTGTACGGGGAGGCCGGCTTCGTATTCGGCCATCGTGGCGAAGTAGAGATCGAGCTTCGGGCCGCGGTCGAATTCCTTGAAACCGTCGAGGACAAAAGCCTTGGTGATTTCGCGCGGGCGGTCGCCGCGGTAGTTGTAGAACACAATGGCGTCGCCGTCGGTGATCGGGGCGATGGGTTTGCCGTCGGCGCCGGTGATGGCGGTGGGCGAGACAAATTCGTCGCCCTTTTGCGTGGCGCTGAGGGGATTGTCGTAATATTGCCGGACGGCGGCGACGGCGTCCGGCGCGGTGGCGACGGCAGCGCGGCCGGTGAGGAGGTCGTAGGCTTTGCTGACTCGCTCCCAGCGGTTGTCGCGGTCCATCGCCCAGAAGCGTCCGCAAACGGTGGCGATGCGGCCGGCGCCGATTTCGCGGCATTTGTCCCCGACCTGTTGCACGAAACCGATGCCGCTGTTGGGCGGCGTGTCGCGTCCGTCGGTGAGGGCGTGGATGAAAATTTTGTCGGCGGCGACGCCGTCGGCCTTGGCTTGCGCGAGGAGGCCGTAGAGGTGTTCGAGCATGCCGTGCACGCCGGCGTCGGAGACGATGCCCATGAAGTGGAGTTTGGCGCCCTTGGCTTTGACGCGGGCGACGGCTTCTTTCCAGACGGCGTTGCCGGCGAGGCGTTTTTCGGAGAAGAGCTTGTTGATGCGGACAAGTTCCTGGTCGACGATGCGGCCGGCGCCGATGTTTTCGTGGCCGACTTCGCTGTTGCCCATCACGCCGTCGGGGAGGCCGACGTCGAGGCCGCTCGCCTTGACGAGCGTGTGGGGATATTTCGCGTGCAGCATGGCATCGGTCGGGCAATTGCCGAGTTCGACGGCATTGCAGGCATGTTGCTCGGCATGGGGATTTTTACCCCAACCGTCGCGGATGATGAGGACAACGGGCTTCTGTGTTTTGCTCATAAAAAAATCAGGAAACGGGTAGTTAGACGATGGTTTGCCTGTAACAAAAGGCAAAACTCAGGCTCTTTTTCAGGCGGTTCCGTTGACATTTTTTGCGAATTGGCGGGCAATGCGCCGTCCCGTTTTCACTTTCAGTTCCAGTCCCGCTTCTGCTTCTGTTTCCATTTCCACTTCTGTTTCCATTTCCAATTTCGCTTCCACTTCCACAATCAAACCCACCATGTCCAAGCGAGCGGTTCTTCTCGTAAATCTCGGTTCGCCCGATTCGGCAAGCGTGCCGGACGTGCGGCGCTACCTGTCGGAATTTCTTGGGGACGCGCGTGTGATCGACCGTCCGCGCGCGGCGTGGATGCGGGCGCTGCTGGTGAATCGCGTGATCATTCCGAGGCGCGTCGCGAACTCGGCGCATGCGTATGCGTCGATTTGGACGAAGGCGGGTTCGCCGTTGATCGTGACGTCGGAGTCGGTGCGGGAGAAACTGGCGGCGAGGCTGGCGGAGCCGGCGGGATTGGCAGAGTTGGCGGAGCCGTCGGAGTTGGCGGGGCCGTCGGAGTTGAACAAAACCCCTGGGAGCGCGGGCATCTTTGCCCGCGAAACGCATGCCGCGAGTGCCGCAAACCCGCAAACGGAGCGGGCAGTGATGCCCGCGCTCCCAGGGAATGCGCGTTGCGCCGTGTATCTCGCCATGCGTTACCGCAAGCCGTCCATCGCGTCCGTAATCGCGCAAATGGCGGCGGATGGCGTGGAGCGCGTTTTGCTGTTTCCGCAATATCCGCACTACGCGATGTCGTCGTGGGAAACGGTTGTCGCCGAGGTTTACGAACAGGCGGCAAAACTCGCCCCGGCGATGCGCGTCGATTGCGTGCAGCCGTTTTATAAGGACGGGGATTATTTGGCGGCGCTCGTCGAGTCCGCGAAACCGTATCTCGCGCAGCCGCACGATCACGTGCTGATCAGTTTTCACGGAATCCCCGAGCGGCATTTGCGCGGAGCGGACAGCTCGCGCGCGCACTGCATGCGCGTCGGAAACTGCTGCGAAATCGAATCGCCCGTGCAGGCGACCTGTTACCGCGCGCAGATTTTCAGGACGGCGCGTGAATTTGCGGCGCGCGCGGGAATCGCGGAAGGGAAGTATTCGATCACGTTTCAATCGCGACTCGTCGGCGAGCCGTGGCTGTCGCCTTACACCGATGCCGCGCTTGGACAATTCCCCGCCCGCGGCGTGAAGCGCCTGCTCGTGATTTCGCCGGCGTTCGTGACCGATTGCTTGGAAACGCTCGAAGAACTTTCCGTTGCCGGAAAAAAAACATTCATCAACGCGGGCGGCGAATTTTTCCAACAGATTCCGTGCCTGAACGACCAGCGGGTCTACATCGATTTCCTCGAAGGGCGCGTGCGCCGGTGGCTGGCGGCGATGTAGCGCAGGGGCGCCGCCTGTCGCTTGCGACGCCCTCTGTGATGCGGTGGTGCAAGACGGACGCCGCTTGCGACGCCCTCAGCCGGATGTCTCCGATGCAAACCGGCGCAAACCGACGCAAACCGGCGCAAACACTTTTTGACATCACCTCCCGTTGCGCTCAAAGAAACGAACAACATTAATCATGAGCAACATCCCCCAGGATATTAAGTACGCACAATCACACGAATGGCTGCGCCTCGGCGCGGACGGCATCGCCACGGTCGGCATCACCGACTACGCGCAAGGCAGCCTCGGCGACATCACGTTCGTGCAACTGCCCGAAGTCGGCGCGAACCTCAAGGCCGGCGAAAGTTTTGGCGTCGTCGAATCCGTGAAAGCCGCGTCCGACCTCTACGCGCCCGTGTCCGGCGTCGTTGTCGGGGTGAACGCCGCGCTCGACGCGTCGCCGGAGCTGGTGAATCAATCGCCGTTCGCCGACGGCTGGATGCTCAGGCTCAAAGTCACCGATTCCGCCGCCGCCGCGTCGCTCCTCGACGCCGCCGCCTACGCAAAATTCACCGGATAATCGCGGGCGCCTTTCCCTGGGAGCGCGGGCATCTTTGCCCGCGATGCGTTATCGAAAGACAATGGGCGGGCGCATCCCGGTTTGCTTTCGCATCACAGGGGCATCACAGGGGCATCACAGGGGCTTCGCCTGCGAAGCACGGATTGATCTTTGAGGCTTTTTGAGCGCGCACCGGAACAAGAATCGCCGTGCTTTTCCGCAAACTTCCGCTTTCCGCACCCATCCGCAAACATCGGGCTTCCCTCCGGGCAATCCGTTGTTAAACAACTGCCAGCAAGAACACGCATTCATGATCCGCTCCCTTATATTCAGCGAAGGCAAACTCGTGGGCCGCGACCTCGAAGTCGAGGCGCTCCGCCTCGTGCGCGCTGATCGCGGGCTTGTGATCTGGGTCGACCTCGAGGACCCGACGGACGCCGAGACGAAGGCCGTGCTCGAAAACGTTTTCCAGTTCCACCCGCTCGCCATCGAGGACTGCGTTTCGCCGAGTTCGCTTCCCAAAATCGAGGACTACGGGGATTATTTCTTCATGGTCGCGCACTGCGTGGACCCGACGCGCATCGAAAAATTCAACACGACCGAACTCAACCTCTTCCTCGGGCGCGATTTTCTCGTCACCTTTCACCGCACCAAAATGCACATCGTGCAAACCATGATCGAGCGCAGCGCGCGCACGATCGGCACGGCGACCGCGCGCGGCCCCGACCGCCTCGCGCACTTCCTGCTCGACGCGCTCATCGACAACTTCAAGCCCGTCACCGACGAGCTGCGCAACGAGCTTGACCAGATCGAGGAGGAGGTGCTCTCCGAGGAAAAAAATCCCCGGCACGCGCCGAAGCTCATCCCGAAACTCCTCGAAGTGCGCTCCGAGATAAACCACCTGCGCCAGATCATCCGCCCGCTGCGCGATGTCGTCAGCCGCCTGACGATGGGCAACAACAAAAACATCCGCGCCGTCACCCTGCCTTATTTCCGCGATCTTCGTGACAACCTCATCCGCGTCGATGAAACCGCCGCGGGCTACGCCGACCAGTTGCTCATTTCGTTCGACCTCTACCTGAGCAAATCCGACTTCCAGGCCAACGAAGGCATCAAGGCCCTCACCGCCCTCACCGCCCTCATGCTGCCCGCCACGCTTGTGGGCACCTGGTACGGCATGAATTTTGAAAACATGCCCGAACTGAAATCCCCGCTCGGCTATCCAATCGCGGCCCTCGTCACCGTGCTCCTCACCGCGGCCATGTGGTTCTGGTGCAAACACCGCCACTGGATTTGAACGCACACGCGCAGCCATGATCAATTCGCTCGTATATCGTGACAACAGGCCACCGGCGTCCAACCTGCCGCCGGAGACGCTTGCCGCGATGCGCGGGGAGCCGGGCGTGATGCTCTGGGTCGATCTCGCCGACCCGACCGACGAGGAAATCAAACTCATCCTCGACACGACATTCCAGTTCCACCCGCTCGCCATCGAGGACTGCGTGAGCGACGCGCCCTTCCCGAAAGTCGAGAGGCACGAGGACTGCCTGCACCTCGTCATGCACGCGGTGACTTACAGCGAGGAAAAACTTTTCAAGACGAGCGACATCGACCTGTTCATCGGCAAAAATTTCCTCGTCTCGTTTCACCGTGCGCCGCTGCGCGTGGTGGACGCCGTGCGCGAACGCTTCCTCAAATCGCCCCCGGCCATCGGGCGCGGTCCCGACCGCTTCGCGCACACCATCCTCGACGGCATGGTCGACGGCTACAAACCCTCGCTCGAAAATCTCCGCCTCCAGGTCGAGGACGTCGCCCAGCGCGTCATCCAGCGCATCGACGCAAGCGAACTTTTCCCGACCATCGTCGCGATCCGGAAACAACTCTCGCAACTGCGCCGGATCGTGCGTCCGCAGCGCGCCGTCGCCCACGAACTCGCCCAGGGGAAAACCAGGTACATCCGCAGCGTGATGCTGCCCTACCTGCGCGATCTCGGCGAGGAACTCGACCGCATCGAGGCGCAGGCCGCGTCGCTGTCGGACCAGTTGATTCTGTCGTTTCGCATTTTTCTCAACAAATCCAACAACGAGGCGAACGCCGGCATCCGCGTCATGACGGCGATCACCGCGCTCACGTTTCCGCCGCTGCTCATCGGCGGCTGGTACGGCATGAATTTCACGGAATTCATGCCCGAGCTAAGAAGCGTTTACGGCTATCTAGGCGCCGCCGTCGCCACCGTGTTTTTCACCCTGGGCATGTGGCTTCTGATGCGTTGCAAAAAATGGCTCTGAGCCACCCGGCGCGCGATTGCCCCGCGCCTCATCAAACCGGACGGGCGGGTCTCCCGCGGCACCGGCGTTTTTCGCGAAGCGTGCCCGTTCACTTTCCCCGATCTTCAGATTTTTCCCAGTCTTCCACCTCAAGGCCGGGGATGCATTCAAACTCGCGGATGTTGTGCGTCACCAGCACGGCGTCACACGCGAGCGCGTGCGCCGCTATCATCATGTCGCGTTCGCCGCTGGGGCGGGCATCGCGCAACCGGTGCCAGAGGATGTTTTTTATCAATCCATATGCCCTGGCGCACGCACCGTCAAATTTCCAAGGTTCCATGCTTTCCACAAACTGCCGCTGACGGGCGATGCGCCGGGTGACAACAGGGGATTTTTGCCACCCGTATTCCATTTCAGCCAGGGCAATTGATGACAGTATCAACCGTTTTCGCATTTTCTCAACGCGCGCGGACAGCCCCCGGTTCTCTCCTTTCGCATAGATGGAAAAAACGTTGGTGTCCGGGAGATAAAAACGGACGGTGCTCATTTGTCCGCTGTCTTGCGCATGCCTGGTTTCGGCGCGCCTTGCATTTCCCGCAATGCGCGCAACGCCTTGTCAATCCCGCGGCTTTTCGCAGGGTCGATGATCATCAAACCGCTCGGAGTGCTGTAGATTTCCACTTCCTTTGACGGCAGGCGGAACTCCGCGGGGATGCGCAACGCCTGCGAGTTGCCCTGCCGGATGATTTTGGTGAGTGTGGCCATGTGTTTACGGTGTAAGCAGCGCCGGGGCGCGTCAAGTTTTCAGGAAGTCGGTGTGTCGGGTGTCAGTCGCTCTTATGACATTCCGCGACACTCCCATCAGAATAAACTGCTCCCCGGTGTATCCGACGGGGGGACGACCAATGGAGGATATATCTTGTTGCATCCTTTCCCCAAAAATGGAGTCATGCATGGCAACACTCACCGCCATATGAAAACGTCAAACCTCATCGTTATTCTTGGCCTCATGCTCGCTCACCCGCTTGCAGCTGACACCACACCTACCGCCCCCGAGACACAGAAGCTCACACCCGCCGAAATCGAAACCCTCGTCGCTCCCATCGCACTCTATCCCGACGTGCTGATCGGCATCATATTGCCGGCCTCGACAAACGCGGCGGACATCGTGCTCGCCGCGCGTTACCTTGAAAAAGGCGGCGCCGCCGACCAGGTGGACAAGCAGTCGTGGGATGAAAGCGTGCGCTCTCTCGCGCATTATCCCGACGTGCTCAAATGGATGGATGAAAACCTCGAATGGACGCAACAACTCGGCGTGACGTTTCTCACGCAACCCGAGGAAGTGATGGCCGCGATTCAGCGCCTGCGCGTCCGCGCCGACACGCTCGGCAACCTGCCGACGACGGCGCAACTCACCGTCGTCAGGGAGGCGGATTACATCCGCATCGTGCCGACCGTGACCGAGACGCTTTATGTGCCCTACTATGATCCCGAGGTGATCTACGTGTCGCGCTATTATTGGAGCTTCGGCCCCGCGTGGGTCTGCGGCCCGTGGCTCATGTTCGACTGCAACTGGATCAGGCGCAGCATCTGGTATGGCGCGTGGAGACCGGTGTACTTCCATCGTCCCGCATGGGTTTACGTTGACCGCCGCCCGCCTCCGCCGCGCTACGTGGAGCGCCACACCTGGCGTCCCAATCCGCATCGCCCCGGCCCGCCGCCTCTGCCGCGCCGCCTAGGGGAAATCGCCCGCCCGCGTCCGATCAACGACTCCCATTTCCACAACAGGCCCGGCCAGCCGCCCCCGGCAAACCGTCCCGGACAACGCCCCGGAAATAGCACCGACACCCGTCGCCCGCCCGGCAAAGGCACCCCGCCGTCCGGTGGCAGGACGGACATGCGGACTGATATGCGGACTGACAGCCGGCAGCGTCCGAATCCTCCGCCGGAAACCACCACTCCCCGCCAGCCGCAAGTGATGCCATCCCCGCAAGCGACGCCACCTCCGCAAGTGACGCCATCTTCGCAAGTGACGCCATCTTCGCAAACGCCCGCGCAACTCAACAACAGCGGCAAATCGCAGCGCCCTCCGTCCACGACCACGCGGCCCGCGCAACGCCCGACCCGCACTCGCGACGCAAACGTGAACAATGGTTCGTCCTCCGCCCAGCAGCGCCAGTCGCGTGATGTTTCAAAAACGCGCGTGCGCGCGCCGGTGAGCCAGCCGCCGCCCGCAAGCAGCGCCAGCGCAAACACGCAGCCCCGCCAGTCGGCGCAACCCGCGCGCCCGACCGAATCCTCGCGCCCCGCATCACAACCGTCGCAACGGACAACAACCCGCGATACTTCGAACACCAAAAGCTCGGGCACCCCGAGCAGATCAGGCAGATCAGGCAGCTCGGACAGATCGGACAGATCAGGCAGCTCAGGCAGTTCGAGCAGCACCAGCACGACAACGTCCAGTTCAAGCAGCAGCACAACAACGTCCAGTTCGAGCAGCAGTAACAACAACAGCAGCCGGAGCACGAGCAGCAGCAATTCCGATTCGCGTTCCTCGTATCAGCCGCGCTCATCCTCGTCCTCGTCCTCGTCTTCGTCTTCGTCATCGTCCTCGGCCTCCTCATCGTCCCGGCAGTCGTCACCGCCACCCCGCAGTTCCCCGCCATCCGGCGGGCATAGCTCGCGTCCAGGCGGAGGCGGAAGGCCGGGCGCGCGATAAAACCGAAAACCGGATTGGATTTTTCAAGCGCCGCATCAGCGCCTGAAAACGCCGATCTCCTGACCGGCATGGCGACGCGAAGCATCGCGCATGTCCTGAGTTTCCCCTTTTTCAAACCGTCAGCCGTTTTCAAACCGTCAGCAGGTCCTGGCAGCCTGCGCCACATGTGGCAGGGCGGGATTTGTTTTGGAATTTGGCCATTGGGATTTGGAATTTTGTCCGGCGAGGCTCCGCCTCGCCGGGCAGCCTTGGCACCTTGCGGCTTTCCAACGGGCGAAATTTGCGTTGCCTGTCCGTCATGCCTGAAAACACAGCACCCAATCCAACCGACGCCGGTCACGAAATCCGCACCTATTTTGTGCGCAACCGCAACGCACTTGTCGCCCGCGCCACGTTCAGCGAACTCTATGTCGATTATTTTTTGCACGCCGGCGAACAGAAGCTGCGCGTCGAGCCGTCGCACGCGGAACTGTTCAAGCGCGCACTCGCCGCGTTCGCGCTTCATCTGGCATCGCGTCCGTGGAACGAAATGACGGCGTGGACGATCCATTTCCAGCAGCCGCTCCTGAATCTTTTTCTCACCGGGGACAACGAGACCGGCGCGCTCACGGGACGGGTCTTCACCGAGGACGTGAAGGAAATGCAGGGCAATCTGTTTTATGCCGACACCGTGCGTCCCGGACAACCCAAGCGGCGCAGCGCCGTCGGGTTCGCGGGAGACGATCCGCTCGCCGGCGTCGAGAAGTTCTACGCGCAAAGCGAACAGCGCCCCGCGCGTTTTTTCCAGATTGCCGATGAGGATTACGTGATGGTCGCCGAGCACCCCGACTGCGACAAGGCGTGGTTCGACGCGCTCACGACCGACGCCATGCGCACGCTCGACCAAAGCGAAACGCTCGCGCTCCTCGAACGCCGCATCTACCGCTGGCATTGCGGATGCAACCAGGAGCGCATGATGGAAGTGCTGCTGCCCGTGATGCGGCGCGATGCAGGGGAGCTTTTTGGCGGGCGGGAAAAAATCGAGATGCGTTGTCCGCGTTGTGGCGCGCGGCACATCATCACGCGCGAGGCGATGGAAGCATTCGCGGCGGGGAAAAAATAGCCCCCGTTCCAACCACGCATTTTGCCCGCGGAAGCCGGGCACGGGGAGGCCGGGCACACGGAGGCCGGGCAAAATTTATTCATGAAACTCCGGGTTTGGGCATTGAAATAATGCGCCGTGGTGTTTCCATGAAGACACCTCACAGCCTTCAGCCTCCTCACAGCCTTCAGTCCTCAGCCATCAGTCATCAACCCATCTACCCATGAAAAACAAAACATGCATACTCGCCCTCGCGCTTGCCTGTTTCTTTGCCGCTGCCGTTGGTTTTGCGCAAAGTGCAGACGAGTCTTTTAATAACTACAGGAAACTCCGCAACGACAAGACGGCCACCCTCAGCCCGGCCCACAGCCAAAGGGTCTGCGATGCCGGCACAAGTTTCCTCGCCCAATACGGCGCCGACGCGGGAAAAGCCAGGACCGTCGTCAACGAATTGCTCAGCTACGGCACAGGCACGCTCGCCAAGGACAAGGCGCTGCGCGCCGACTGGTATGCCAAGCTGTCCTACGCCATCGTGGACAAGCAGCACTCGGCGGATGAAAAAGCCAAAACCGCCTTTGCCGCCCTCGTCGCCGCGGTTGCGGAAGGCGAGACCCAGGACAACCCCAGCATCCAGGCTGTCAACGACTGGCGCCTGAAAGTCGAGGCGCTTTATTCCATGCCGAACGGCCAGTCCTACACGCTGGATCGCGAAAAAGGATTCTATAATTTCATGAGCAAATTAAAGCCGGCCTGGGCACAGAAGATTGTCAGCGCGCAGCTCACCAATCTTTCTGAAAGCAAGGACAGGAACACCGCGAACTGGGCCAGACAGGAGACAAAGATCAATGAACTGCGCAAGACGCCGCTCACGCTGGCGTTCACCGCGTTTGACGGAAAGCAGTTCGATTCCACCAAGCTCAAGGGCGCCCCCGCCCTGTTTGTTTATTTCTGGAGCGCCACGCCCAAAAATGCCGCCGCCGAAATGGAAAAGACCATGGATGCCTATTTTGAATTTGGCCGCCGTCAGGTCGAGTTCGTTGCCTATTGCTGCGATCCCGAGGACAAGCGCGCCGAAGTGCAGGCGTTCCTGAAAAAGGCGAAGGTCAAGTTCCCCGTTTACTTCGACGGCGCAGGAACCAAGGGCGAACTCTACCAGAAACTCGGTGTCAGCGGCGTGCCCGCCGGCGGCTATCTTTTTAACGGCAGCGGCATACTCATCGACACCAACGTCAGGGCCGGCGACCTGAAGAAAATGATCAGATAACTGATGCCACGCGACCGGCGTGATTTTAGTAGGGCCTGACCTTGTGTCAGGCCGCGAATTACCAGTGCGCGAATTACCAATGCGGCTTCCCACGCATGTGCAACCTGACACAAGGTCAGGCCCTGCGCGCTGCATAACATCAGATTTTACCCGTTCCTGGCAACTTCACCCGTTCCTGGCATCACGCCAGCCCGGCGGTTTCCTCGAAATCGCACCAGAGATTCATGATCTGCACGGCCTGGCCGCTGGCGCCTTTCACGAGGTTGTCGACGACGGAGGTGATCACGAAATTTTTCGTGCGGGCATCGAACACGGCGGACATATCCACGCGGTTTGTGCCGGTGACGTGCGCGGTGTCGGGTGTCTCGCCGGAAGGCAAAATCTGCACGAACGGACGTCCGTCGTACGTGGATTTCCACGCCGCGTAAAGCATGTCGATTGTTGCGCCGGGCGCGGCGGGAACAGTGATCGTCGTCGCGATGCCGCGACGCATCGGGGCGAAGTGCGGATTAAATTGAATCGTGATGTGGCCGCCGCCCGCGTTGAGCGAAAGCTGCTCCTCGATTTCCGCGAGGTGGCGGTGTTTTGTGAGACCGTAGGCCTTGATGCTCTCGGCGCGCTCGACGTAGAGATACATTTCCTCGGTCTTTTTGCCCGCGCCGCTGATGCCGCTGTGGGAATTGGCGACGATGTGTTCGCGCGAGATGATGCCTCCCGCCCCGCCCGCACGACGCACCAGCGGCACGAGCGGCGTGAGAATGCTTGTCGGGTAGCAACCGGGCGCGGCGATGAGCCTCGCCTCGGTTTTCCACGAGGGCGGCGTGAGTTCGGGGAGCACGAAGCGCGCTTTCGCGAGCAATTCCGGCGCGTGATGTTTGCCGTAGTATTTTTCGTAAGTGGCGAGGTCGGCGATGCGGAAGTCCGCGCTCAAGTCGATCACGCGTTTGCCCGCGGGCACGAGGGCTTTCGCGAACTCCGCGGCGGCTCCGTGGGGAAGGGCGAGAAAAAACAAGTCGATGTCGCCCGCGGCAAGCGCGGCGGCGTCGGAGCCGGTGAACGTGAGTCCGCGATCCTGGCCGCGCAGGGAGGGCACGACCTGCGAGAGCGGTTTGCCCACCTGCGAGCGCGAGGTGACAGCCGCGAGTGTGACGCGCGGATGCGCGAGAAGCAGTTTCAGCAACTGCTCGCCCGGATAACCTGATGCCCCAATGACTCCGACTTTTAACATAGGACACAAATAGTCAGAGCGATTTTTTTCCAGGGCGAGTGATTTTTTGCGAACATGGAAACACGGGGTGTGATTCAAAGTGGTGGGGTGGAGCAGGGCCAAAAGCCCGGAAACCGATTGGAGAGCCAAAGGCACTTCAATTGGTCTTTGGCCCTCCAATTTTCCTCCAATCCGCGACACTCCCATAAGAATGAATTACCCCTCGGAAGCTCGTTGGTCTTCAAGACACTGGCATTTTCAATGCCTCGGTGATCGGGGGGGGAGGGCTTGCCCCGGGTATCTGTTATTTGGCCGTTTGGATCAGCTCCACCTCGTAGCCTTCGGGCGCGTCGATGAAGGCGATCAGGTCGCCGTCGCTTGTTTTATGCGGGCCATCGCTCAACCTGACGCCTTTCTTTTCGAGCGCGGCGGCGAAGGCTGCGAGGTTGCCGACTTGGAACGCGAGGTGCATCAGGTCGGGCGGCACCCTGACCGGTTCGGCGCCGGGCAACTGGCAAAGTTCAATCTCTTCCCCGCTTCCGGGTGTTTGCAGAAAAACGAGACGCGCGCCACGCGGCGAAACACTGTCGCGGGCGACCTTGAGGCCGAGCACATCGACGTAAAAGCGAATCGTTTTTTCAATGTCGTTCACGCGCATGCGTGTGTGCAGAAGTTTTGTAACCATAAGTGAGGGCAGCGTGCGCGCTTGTCTGGAAAAAGCAAATAAAGGTGGCACAGGCGCTCTTGCCCGTGTCAATTTCGCCAACAGTTATTGTGTCCCTCGAAAAAACATCGTGTCCCTCGAAAAAACAATCGCTGCCAATTCCGCATACATCGGACGCCTCGCGCCGTCGCCGACAGGCTGTTTGCATCTCGGACATGCGCGCACATTCTGGTTTGCGGCGGAGCGGGCGAGGGCGGCGGGCGGCGTGCTCTTGTTGCGCAATGACGATCTCGACCGCTCCCGGTGCCGCCCCGGATTTGTCGCGGCCATGATCGAGGATTTGCGCTGGCTCGGATTTTCGTGGCGCGAACCGGTGTATTCGCAAAGTGAACGTCTCGCGCTTTACCGCGGGGCGCTGGAGCGCCTGCATGCCGCCGGGTTGATCTATCCGTGCAATCGTTCGCGGCGCGATGTCGCCGGGGCAGCCGGTGCGCCGCATGAAAGCGACCGGCAAAATGACGAGCCGGTGTTTCCCCGCGAATGGCGTCCGCCGGCGGGTGCGCCGGTTCCTCCGCTTCCACCGCGCGGCGCGCCGATCACCACAAACTGGCGCTTCCGCGTGCCGGACGGTGAAATCGTGTCGTTTTCGGACAACGCCCTTGGTCCGCAACGCGCCATGTCCGGGCGCGATTTTGGTGATTTTCCCGTGTGGCGGCGCGACGACGTGCCGGGTTACCAGCTTGCATGCGCCGTGGATGACGCGGCGCTCGGCGTGACCGAGGTCGTGCGCGGGGCGGATTTGGTGCGCTCGACGTTCCGGCAAATTTTATTGCTGCGCGCGCTCGGTGCGACTGTGCCGCAATATTTCCATTGTCCGCTCATGACCGACGCGGTTGGCCGGCGTCTCGCGAAACGTCATGACGCCCTCGCCCTGCGAACCCTGCGCGCCCGCGGCATGACGCCGGAGGAATTGCTCGGGCAGTTTGAGAAAACCTCGCGGCAATAAACAAAGGTCATCTGAAATCAAATCCGACCGGTGCAACATAATAACTGATGTTACGCGGCGCGCACGTAGCGCAGGCTGCCAAGCCTGCTGACGAGGCGAAGCCTCGCCCGGCTCGAAAAAAACGCACACCCGGCGGCATGCGACAGACAAAGCAGGCTTGGCAGCCTGCGCTACGTTTGGACGAGGATAACGCGAAGGCCATTCCGTTCCTGGGAGCGCGGGCATCTCTGCCCGCGAAACGCCGTGCGCCCGCATATTGCATTTCGAAAACGCATCACGGGCAAAGATGCCCGCGCTCCCAGGATAGGCCGGCCGCGTA
>JAISGL010000123.1 GCA_031263125.1 Opitutaceae bacterium
TGTCGGCGTAGGCGTTTGTGAAACCCCACGCAATTTTTCCGTTGCTGCCGGCAATGATCACGGGCGCGCCGGGGTGCGTGATGCCGGTGATTTTGATTTTGGATTTGGCGGACTGCGGCCGGCGTCCGGAAGGATTGCGGGTTGCGGATTGATCGGGGGAGCGGGTGGCGCCGGGGGCCGGGGCGGTGTCGACGGGAGACGGAGCGGTGTCGGGAGCCGGGGTGGCGTCGGGGGGAGATGGGGTAGTGTCGAGGGCCGGGGCGGCGTCAGGAGCCGAGGCGACGTCGGGAGCCGGTTCGGCGTCCGGGGCGTGCCACTGCATCGACACGCGGTACCAGGCGCCGGGCACGCGGAGGGTGAGGTGCATGTCGTTTTCGATGATGCCGGGGCCGTGGTGTTTGCCGGCGACGGCCATGCTGTTGGAGCCTTCGGCATAAACGGGCGGCACGGGGCGGGGCGCGCGGGCGGATTGGGCGGGAGCGCCGGTGGGAGCGGCGGCGGGTGCGTCGGCGGGTGTGTCTGCGCGCAGGTTGATCGCGCTTGGTTTTGGGATTGGCGGGAGCGCGGCGGTTTTTCCGTCGAAGGGGGAATCGTCGGGGGACATGGGCGGCGCGAAATAGGCGAGCACGTTGTTGTCGTAACAATCGCGGATGGCGCCGAGCATGCGCTCGTGGGCGATCCCGGAATGTTGCAGGTCGAGCGCCATCGCGTGGATGACAAGGATGCTGTCCTCGGGCAGCCACGGGCGCGGTTTTTCGCCGAGGAGGAGATATTCGAAGGGCGGTTCGCGGAGTTGCGCGAGGCCGGTGTTGACGCCGGCGGCGTAGGCGTCGAGGAGGGCGCGTTGCGGCGCGGGCAGGAGCGCGAGGGATTTTTGCGCGATGGCACGCAGTCCGTGGATGCGCACGGCTTTGTCGGCGGCGAGTGTTTTTTTGCCGAAGAGCGCGGAGAGTTCACCGGCGGCGCGGCGGCGCGTGAGGTCCATCTGGAAAAAGCGGTCCTGCGCGTGGAGGAAGCCGAGGGCGCGCGCGGCGTCGGGGCGCGTGGCGGCGTTGATGGCTGGCACGCCGAGCGCGTCGCGCGTCACGGTGGCGTCGGCGGAAAGGCCGGCGAGCGGCGCGGCGCCGTCGAGTTGCGGGAGGCTCGCCTCCATGCGCCGGTGGAAGCGCCACGAAAGCGCGAACGCCGCGATTACGAGCACGCAAATGGCGGCGGCGGTGACGCGCGCGCAGAGCCGGCGGTGGCGGCGCCTGGCGGCTTTGAGAGTTACGATTGTTGCATCGGACATCGGGGGGAATTTTTGCGAATGCGAATGCGGATGCGAATACAAATGTGCCGTTCGCGGGGGCGTGCGGGCGCGGCGGCGCGGGGACGCGGCAGGCGGAGGCGTGGTGGGCGGGGGTGCGGGGGTGCGGCGGCGCGGCTGCGCACACTGTGCTGATGGTGGGCGGGGGCGTGGCAGGCGGGGGCGTGGTGGGCGGAGCGTGGCGGGCGGGGGCGTGGCGGGCGGGGGCGGAGCGGACGGAGCGGACTGATCTGGCTGATCGGACAGATCTGACTGATCTGACAGATCGGCCCGATCAGCCAAAGCACACCGCCGGCGCGGCGTAGCACTGCGGGCGGGCGGCAGGCGGGCGGGCGGCGTAATACCAGCTATAATGTCGCCAGGATTGCGTTGAAGGTCGCGCTGGGGCGCATGGCGGCGGTGGCTTTGGTGTCGTCGGGGTGGTAGTAGCCGCCGATGTCTGCCGGCTTGCCTTGGACGGCGATCAGGTCGGCGGCGATTTGGGGTTCGGTGGCGGTGAGTTTTTCGGCGAGGGGGGCGAAGTGGTGCTTGAGGCCGGTGTCGTCGGTTTGGGCGGCGAGCGCCTGCGCCCAGTAGAGGGCGAGGTAGAAGTGGCTGCCGCGGTTGTCGATCCGGCCGACTTTGCGCGCGGGGGATTTGTTGTTTTCCAAAAATTTGGACGTCGCGGTATCGAGGGTGTCGGCAAGGATTCGGGCCTTGGCGTTTTTGGTCGTCGCGGCGAGGTGTTCGAGGGAGGCGGCGAGGGCGAAGAACTCGCCAAGGCTGTCCCAGCGGAGGTAGTTTTCCTGGAGGAATTGCTGGACGTGTTTGGGGGCGGAGCCGCCGGCGCCGGTTTCAAAGAGGCCGCCGCCGTGCATGAGGGGGACGATGGAGAGCATTTTGGCGCTGGTGCCGACTTCGAGGATGGGGAAGAGGTCGGTGAGGTAGTCGCGGAGGACGTTGCCGGTGACGCTGATGGTGTCCTGGCCGGCGCGGAGGCGTTCGAGCGTGGCGCGGCAGGCGGCGGCGGGGGCAAGGAGGCGGAGGTCGAGGCCGGCGATGTCGTGGGTGGCGATGAGGGGGAGGACTTTGGCAATGACTTGGGCGTCGTGGGCGCGGGCGCGGTCGAGCCAGAAGATGGCGGGGGTGTTGGTGGCGCGGGCGCGGGTGATGGCGAGTTTTACCCAGTCGGCGATGGGGGCGTCCTTGGCCTGGCAGGCGCGCCAGATGTCGCCGGGTTCGACGGTGTGTTCGAGGAGGGTGGCGCCGGTGGCGGTGTCGGTGACGCGGACGAGGGCGCCGGGGGGGGCGTCGGCGGGGATTTCGAAGGTTTTGTCGTGCGAGCCGTATTCCTCGGCGGCCTGGGCCATGAGGCCGACGTTGGGGACGGTGCCCATGGTGCGCGGGTCGAGGGCGCCGTGTTTTTTGCAGTCTTCGATGACGGCTTGGTAGACGGGGGCGTAGGAGGCGTCGGGGATGAGGGCGAGGGTGTCCTGGAGCTGGCCGGCGGTGTCGTACATTTTGCCGGAGGAGCGGATCATGGCGGGCATGGAGGCGTCCACGATGACGTCGCTGGGGACGTGGAGGTTGGTGATGCCTTTGTCGGAGTTGACCATCGCGAGGGCGGGGCCGGCGGCGAGGGTGGCGAGGAGGTCGGTTTCGAGGGTGGCGCGCGCGGGGGCGGGGAGGTTTTGGAGTTTGGAGAGGAGGTCGCCGAGGCCGTTGTTGAGGTCGATGCCGAGGGGGGCGAGGGCGGCGGCGTGCGTTGTGAGGAAGTCGCGGAGGAAGGTGCGGACGGCGTGGCCGAAGATGATGGGGTCGGAGACTTTCATCATGGTGGCCTTGAGGTGGAGGGAGAGGAGGACGCCGTCGGTTTTGGCGCGGGCGATTTGGGTTTCGTAGAACGCGATGAGGTCGCGTTTGCGCATGACGGTGGCGTCGAGGATTTCGCCGGTTTGGAGGGCGAGGGCGGGCTTGAACGTCGTGATGATTTTTCCATCGGCGGTGACGAGGTCGATGCGGGCGGTGGTGGCGGCGGGGAGGGTGATGGATTTTTCGTTGGAGTAGAAGTCGCCGCCGTGCATGTGGACGACGTTGGTTTTGGAATCGGGGGACCAGGCGCCCATGGAGTGGGGGTGTTTGCGGGCGTAGTCCTTGACGGCTTTGGGGGCGCGGCGGTCGGAGTTGCCTTCGCGGAGGACGGGGTTGACGGCGGAGCCTTTGACGCGGTCGTAGCGGGCGCGGATGTCGCGTTCGGCGTCGGTTTTCGGGTCGGCGGGGTAGTCGGGGAGTGTGGTGTAGCCGTGGGCGCGGAGTTCGGCGATGGCGGCGGTGAGTTGGGGGACGGAGGCGGAGATGTTGGGGAGTTTGATGATGTTGGCTTCGGGTTTCAGGGTGAGGGCGCCGAGTTCGGCGAGGGCGTCGGGGGCGCGTTGTCCGGTGGGGAGGAGGTCGGCGAAGGCGGCGAGGATGCGGGCGGCGAGGGAGATGTCGCGTGCCTCGACGTTGATGCCGGCGTGTTTCGTGAAGGCCCGCACGATGGGCAGGAGCGAATAGGTGGCGAGCGCGGGGGCTTCGTCGGTTTTGGTGTAGATGATGGTGGGCGTGGGTGCGGGCGTGGGTGTGGTTGTGGCGGACATGGTTTTGGCTGTGGCTGCGGCTGCGGTTGTGACTGTGATTGTGATTTTGGCTGTGGCTGTAGTTTGTGGTTTGGCGATGGTTCGGCGATAGCGATGGCGATGGTTTGGATAGGATATGAGTGGATAGGTTACGAGTGGAAGGGGATATTTCGTAAGACACGGACAATACCCCATACATGTTGACCCGCCGAAGGGCGGGAAAGACATGAGCGAACTACGAGTCAAAACGCCGGTCGTGCGCGGGCCAAATCACGCGCGGCGCTGCTCACTGAACCAGGCCAGCGTTTCGGTCAGCCCCGCCTCCATGCTGCCTTGGGGACGGAAGCCGGTCGCGCCGAGCGCATCGACGTTGGCGCGCGAGTGGCGCACGTCGCCCGCCCGCTCCGCGGCGTGGCGGATTTCGGAGCGCGAGCCGGCCAGCGCGATGATGCGCCGCGCAAGCTCCAGCACCGTGATCTGGCCGCCGTAGCCGGCGTTGAACACGCCCGTGATCCCCGGTGTATTCGTAACATGGATACACGCGGCGGCGAGGTCCTTCACGTAAATGAAATCGCGCGTCTGGCCGCCGTCGCCGTGGATCGTGAGCGGTTCGCCCGCGAGGGCCTTTTGCATGAAAATCGGCACGGCGGCGGCGTAGGCGCTCTTCGGGTCCTGACGCGGGCCGAAGACGTTGAAGAAGCGCAGCGCCACGGTTTCGAGCCGTCCGCTCTCAGCGAACTGGCGGCAGTAGTATTCGCCGTCGAGTTTCGTGACGGCGTAGGGGCTGCGCGGCTCGGGCAGCATCGTTTCGAGTTTCGGCACCGACGGGTTGTTGCCATAGACGGCGGCGGACGAGGCGAAAAAAAGTTTTTTCACGCCGGCCTCGGCGGAGGCTTCGAGGACGTTGAGCAATCCGGTGATGTTGATCGACACGCACTCGTGCGGCTTCTCGACCGACTCGGGCACGCTGATCAGCGCGGCGAGGTGGTACACGTGATCCACGCCCCGCAGCGTCTCGCGGAGCAGGTCGCGGTCAAGGATCGAGCCTTGGATGAACCTGGCGTTGATGCCGTCGAGATTGCGCAGGTAGCCCGTGCGCAGATTGTCGAAAACCAGCACTTCGCAATCGTGCTGAAGTTGCGCGGCGATGTGGCTGCCGATGAAACCGCAACCTCCCGTGATGAGTATTTTTTTCATGTTGTCGTGTTCCTTGTGTTTCAAATCGCGGGGGTCTTTTTGCCGCCGGCGTGGATGCGCGCGGCGACGGCTTCCATCGCGGATTGCTGCGCGTCGATGCTGCGCACCATCGCGAACTGGTTGCGCGCGCGGTCGAGGTTGTGCGCGGGGCGTTTGATTTTGAAATACACATCGCCTTCGAGGTAGTCGGTCAGGAAACGCATCCCGATTTCGAACGTGATGAGTTTGCCCGAGAACGCCAGGTGCGCGCGTTCCGCGTCGGTGAGAAAATCCCCCGCCGCCTCAAGATAACCCGTGACGAGGCCTTCGTAAACCGGCATGCGCATCGAGACCTTGGAC
Source organism: Opitutaceae bacterium (assembly GCA_031263125.1). Lineage (GTDB taxonomy): Bacteria > Verrucomicrobiota > Verrucomicrobiia > Opitutales > Opitutaceae > Ereboglobus. The sequence goes on from JAISGL010000123.1 coordinate 5,440, forward strand.
ACGTCGGGTTCGTCCTCGACCGCGGACGGCGTCGCGGAGCGCACCATGTCGCCGAAGTCATAAAGCGCGAGGCCGGGCATGACCGTGTCAAGGTCGATCACGCAAATGCCCCGCCGGGTGGCGTCGTCGATCATGACGTTGTTGAATTTGGTGTCGTTGTGCGTGACGCGCTCGGGCGCCCCGCCCGAGGCCTGGAGCTTCGCAAGCACATCGACCATGTTTTCGCTTTGTTTGACAAAAGCGATTTCGTCGCGGACGGACGCGGCACGGTTGCGCGGGTCTGTCCCGATGGCGCGCATGAGGTTTTCGTAGCGTTTGCGCGTGTTGTGGAAATCCGGGATCGTCTCGATCAGGCGACCTCCGGGCAAGTCCGTGAGCAGGCGCTGGAATTCGCCGAACGCGCGCGCCGCCTCGCGGGCGTGGGCGGGTGTCTCGACGAGATCGTAGGTGCGCGCCTTCTCAATGAACAGGTAACAACGCCAGGCGGCCCCGTGCGCGTCGGTGTGATACGCCAGCCCTTCGCGCGTCGGCACCAGGGTGAGCGCGCGGCGCGACGCGTCCTCGCCGCCGGATGCGATGGCGCGCCGCGCCGCATGCCGCGTGACGCGGCTGACGTTTTCCATGAGACCTGCCGTGTCTTTGAAAACGCGCTCGTTGATCCGCTGAAAAATATACCGGACGCGCGCCCCCGCCTGGTCGAAGCCGGCGACATAGGTATCGTTGATGTGTCCGGTGCCGTACGATTCGCCGCCGAGGAACCATCCATATATGGCAAAGGCACCGGCGATGGTCTTGATGTCCGCGGGAGGATTGGGATTTGTTGTGCTCATTTGATGTCAGGGTTGCGTCAGGATTGTGCCAGGATTGTTGATTTTTGATAATCGAAAATGTTAATTTATACCCAAAGGCGCTCCGGATACACGCCTTTTCGCACGAGTTCCCGCAAGGCGTCAACAACCCGCGGGCGGTCGTCGCGGTAGGTGATGCCGAACCACGAGCTTGCGGTCGGCAGCACGCGCACGGCGGCCTCCCGGCGCGCAATCATGCCGGTGACGGCGAAGGGCAGGTAAAATTCGGTTTTCATTTCCGTGCCGTGCGCCCCGAGAAAGCGGACAAGTTCGCCTTCGAGCGCGGGCAGCACCGACGGCGTGAAACCCCAGCAGTTCATCGACACCGTCTCCGCGCCGGAAAATACACGCACGCCGCCACCGGCGTTTTTCTGGCACGCGCCGCCGCCCGGAAGCCGCTCGATGGCGGTGCATTCCTCGACGGACCGCAGGCATCCGTCCGCGTCCGCCGTGCACACGCCGCGCGAAACCGTGCCGTGTTCCGAAAGCGTGTTTTCGAGGCGGAAGCCGATCATGCAGCACGGCGAAGGCGTGGCCGCGATGTCCGCCGCCGCGAGGAACGCGCCGAGCTGCCTGAACGAATCGGCGCCGTAGCAGTCGTCGGCGTTGATGACGGCAAACGGCTCCGTGAGCGCCTCCCTCGCGCACCACACCGCGTGGCCGGTGCCCCAGGGTTTTTCGCGTCCGGCGGGACATTGGAAGCCGCCCGGCAGCGTCGCGATATCCTGAAACACATAGTCCACTCCGATGCGCCCCTCAAAGCGGGCGCCCACTTTCATACGAAATTCATCCTCGAAATCGCGTCGTATAACAAAAACGATTTTTTTGAAACCGGAGCGGAGCGCGTCATAGACGGAATAATCGAGCACCGTTTCCCGTGATGGCCCCACGGGGTCCATTTGTTTGAGTCCGCCGTAGCGGCTGCCCATTCCCGCGGCAAGTATGAGCAAGGTAGGGGAGTTCATAGATGGTGAATGACGGAAGAAATCAGACATAATCGTTTTTTTTAAGCATGTTTACTTTTTAACATTTTGGATATTGACGCGGCCCGATGCCTGCCCCAATCAAAGGCCATGCCAGAATCAGTTCAAGCCAGAATCAGTCATTGGTCAGTCATTGGTTGACACCCGAACCCTCCATGAAACGACAGTTCACCATCGGCACGCGCGGCGCATTCGCGGCCCCGGCGCTCGTTTTTTTGGGAGCGTGCGCGGCCTTCCACGCACAGTCTCCGGCGGCGGCATCGTCCGGCGTCGCCGGTTCTTCCGCTTTCTCCGCGTCCTCCGATTTCGCGCCCGCCGCGAAAACCGCCGACGTCGCGAAAACCGAAATCGTGTCCTTCGAGGACGGCGGCTTTCCCGCCGACGTCCGCCTGCTCATGAAAAAAACAACGCGCGTCCAGGTCACGGCGGAGCGCGCGAAATACGGCGCGCAAAGCCTGCGCTGGGACTGGCAGCCGGGCGAGGCGATCACGTTCCGCCACGACATCGGTTTCAAGCCGCACACCGACGGGGCAATCGACAACAAGCTGGGCACCTTCTCCGTGTGGATATACAACACCGCCGCGCGCCCCGGCGAGCATCTGCGCTTCGAGTTTGGCCGCGGACGCGAGCGCGATTGCTGGTTCGATTTCGGCCTCGATTTCACCGGCTGGCGCACCTGCTGGGTCGCCTACGAGCGCGACATGCAAGGCGCGCCGCGCACGGACATGGACACCTTGCGCATCATCGCGCCCGCTGCCGATTCCGCTGCCGGCGATTCCGCCGCCGTTGTCGCCGCCGATGCGGGCGCCGCGCCTGCGCCCGCCACGAACGCGCCCGCCGCCGGCACGCTCTTCATCGACTCGCTCGTGTTCTGCCACCTCATCGACGCGCGCGACCAGACGCGCGACGGGCAAGTCCCCTTCGTCAATACCGTCATCGCGAAGCAGGCCAATGCGCATTGGAGCGCGCTCCTCGCCTTCGACCGCCAGCCGCTTCCCGACATCCCGCTTCCCGCCGACGCGCTTCAAGCCGCGCGCATCGCCGACACGCGTTACGCAAGCCTCCTGCCCACGCCCGCCAGACTCACCGACGGCAAAATCGCGCAACTGGCCGAACGCTTTTCCGCGTGGCAAATCCGCCGCCTGCCCGGTGGCGGCACATCCGGACGCCCGGTTTGTTACCCCTACGAAAAAGACGCCTATCCGGCCAGCTCGCCCGAGGCCCGCGAATCCACCTCGCCGCATTCGGCCATCGCCTCGTTCAACCAGCTCTCGCTCGAACTTGCCCTCGCCCATCGCGCGCCAAACGCGACCCCCGCCGGACGCGCCCGGCTCCGCGACATGTTTCTCGCGTGCTTCGACCACATGCGCGACCAAGGCTGGCAGCACGGCAGCGTGCAAGGCACCGTGCACCACCTCGGTTACACGATGCGCAACTACTACGTCGCGCGCTATCTCATGCGTGACGTGCTCCGCGAAACGGGCCGCCTCGCGCACGCCTGGCGCGACATGGCCTGGTTCAGCGGCGCCGGACGCGCCTGCACGCCCCCCGACAAAATCAACGGCGAAAGCATAGACACCCTCAACACAATCCTCCCCGGCCAGATAGCCGCGTGCCTCATGATCGACGACGAGCCGCTCCGCGCGCGCTGGCTCGCCGCCACGACGCGCTGGCTCGGACGCGTGCTCGAACCCAGCGCGGGCCTCAACGGCGGCATCGCGCCCGACGGCTGCATCGTGCATCATTGCAACCACTACCCCGCCTACGCCGTCGGCGGCATCGACGGCGCGACCGAGGCGCTCTGGATTTTCGGCAACACCAGCCTGCGCGTCCCCGAAGCCGGACACGCCAGCCTCCGCCGCGCGATGTTCAACCTCCGCTTCCACTGCAACGTCCTCCACTGGCCGCTCAGCCTCTCCGGCCGCCACCCCACCGGAAGATTCACCCTGAACCCGCGCCCCTATCTCTTCCTCGCACTCGCCGGTACGCCCGACGGACGCGCCTCGACGGACGCCGGGGCGCTCGCCGTATGGAAACGCCTCGACAACGCCGCCGCCCCGCAGGCAAAAACAAAACCGCCCGCCCTCGTTGACAAAAAAATCCCCGCCGCCGCCACCCCCGAAACACCGCCCGCCGGCCACCTCACACTCAGCTACGCCACGACCTCTGCACACCGCCGCGACGGATGGCTCGTCACCGCCCGCGGTTACAACCGCTACCTCTGGGGCTCCGAAATTTATCCCGGCGCAAACATGTACGGCCGCTACCTTGCCTACGGCCACCTCGAAATCCTCGCGCGCGGCGACCCCGTCAACAGCTTCGACAGCGGCTACGCGCAGGAAGGCTGGGACTGGAATTGCTGGCCCGGCGTCACCGCCATCCACCTCCCCATCCCCGAACTCCGCGACCGCGTCGCCAACGTCGACATCCACAGCGGCTACGAGGAAATGCTCCTCAGCGACGAAACCTTCGCCGGCGGCTCCAACCTCGAAAACCGCAACGGCGTTTTTGCCATGAAACTCCATGAACATGCCAAATACGATGGCAGCCACCGCGCGCGCAAATCCGTGTTCTTCTTCGACGACCGCGTCATCGCCCTCGGCTCCGGCATCACCAACACCGATGCCGCGCACGGCACGCGCACCACGCTCTTCCAAAACCACCTCGCCGACCCCGCGCGCGACGCCCCGACCCCGCCATCGCGCGACAACGCCTGCGCCCGCCTGCGCGACGCCGTCGGCAACACCTACTTTGTCCTCGGCGAAAGCGCCGCCGATCTCCGCGTGCAAAACTCCCGCCAACGCTCCCGCAGCCAGGACGACAAAACCGACACCGAAGGCGACTTCGCGCTCGCCTGGCTCGACCACGGCGCCGCCCCGAAAGCCGCCGGCTACGCCTACGCGATCCTCGTGCAACCAACCGCCGAACGCGAAAAAACCTTCGCCAGCGAACTCGCCGCGCCCGCCACAGCCGCCACTGTCGTCACGCCCACTACTGCCGCCGCATCCGCCACAACCGTCACTGCTGCCACGCCCGCCATTGCCTCCACGCCCGTCACAACCGCTACAATTGCCACGCCCATCACAGCCGCGGCACTCACCACAACTGCCACTACTGACACCCCCGCCATTACCTCCACGCCCGCCACAGCCGCCGCCGCGCCCTTCATCATCCACCGCCGCGACGACACCGCGCACATCGTCCGCGACCGCGACACCGGCATCCTCGCCGCCGCATGTTTTGAACCCGTCTCCGACACCGGCCTGGAAATCGCCGCGGTCAGCCGCCCCTCAATCGTCATGCTGCGCGCCGGCAAAAACGACCCCGCCGTCATCAGCGTCTGCGATCCCGATCTCCAACTCTACGAAGGCGTCGAGGTCGACCAGTACAACCCCGACGGCACCCTGCGCGAAGTCAGCATCTACTCCCGCAAATGGGTCAACTCCCCCGGCACGCCTTCCACCGTGCTCGTCACCCTCGACGGCGCCTACACCCCCGCCCGCCCCGACCCGCGCATCCGCACCCTCCCTTCTCCGCGCGAAAACCAGACCCTCCTCGAGTTCACCTGCCGCGACGGCCAGCCCGTCGAAACCATTCTTCAACGCGTGTCCAAGTGACGGGCAAGTGATGTTACGCCACCGACCACTTCGGCATGCGCCTCTCCAGCTACGGCGTGGACCGCATGCTCAAATATCTTTTCAACCCGAAAAACAAACGCGGCCTGCTCGTCCGCCTCCGCGCCCCGATGGAAACACTCCAGCTCGTCGCCGACGCGATCGAAGCCGCGCACCAGTTTTTCACCTTCCTCGCCGA
>JAISGL010000163.1 GCA_031263125.1 Opitutaceae bacterium
AAGTGGTATCTGATCGATGCCGACGGGCTTGTGCTCGGCCGTCTCGCAGTCAAGGTCGCCAACATCATCCGCGGCCGTCATAAAGCCACCTACACTCCGCATGTCGACACCGGCGATTACGTTGTGGTCATCAACGCCGAAAAAGTCGTGCTCACCGGCAAAAAGGAGGAGCAGAACGAATACATGTTCTTCTCCGGCTACGTCGGCGGCGAAAGCTACCGCTCGCTCGCCCAGATGCGCGAAAAAAAGCCCGAATTCATCATCGAGCACGCCGTGAAAGGCATGCTCCCGAAAAACCGCCTCGCCGGCAAAATGCTCACCAAGCTGCGCGTCTTCCGCGGCGCGGCGCACACGCACGAAGCGCAAAACCCGGTCACGATCACTCTCAAATAACAAGCGCATAACATGAGCGAAAAAGTCATCCATCTCGGCACCGGCCGTCGCAAAACCTCAGTCGCCCGCATCCGCCTCAGCGAAGGCACGGGCAAACTCACCGTCAACGACCGTGAGTTCGACAATTATTTCTCGCACGAAACCTTCCTGAAAGCCGCATCCGCTCCCCTCGTCGCCGCCGAAATGCGCGACAAGGTGGACGTGATCGCGCTCGTTGACGGCGGCGGCGTCGCCGGCCAGGCCGGGGCGGTTGCCCACGGCATCGCCCGCGCGCTCCAGAAGCTCAATCCCGAGCTTCGCGCCGCGCTCAAGAAAGCGGGCCACATCCGCCGCGACCCGCGCGAAAAAGAGCGCAAGAAAGCCGGCCAGCCCGGCGCCCGCAAACGCTACCAGTTCTCGAAGCGCTAAAAACCGCGCCGGCATTTTTCAATTTGGCAATCGAAACGCCCTCGAAAACGAGGGCGTTTTTTTCATGCCTGCACGCCGGCGCGACGCGGTAAAATTCCAAATTTCAAAAATCCAAACTCCAACTCCCAAATTCCAATTTCCAATTCCAAATTCCAAAGAAATTCCAAATCCAAAATCCCATACCCCAATATCAACAATTCCATCAAACGGGAAAAATCCTGCGCCTTATGGTGCCAACGTAAACCCGTTGATCGCCTCCGCCAATATCAGCATCGCCATGGATAGCGGAAGCGGGGTTGTTCCACCTATTGCACATAGAATGCCAAGCGCACGGGGTTCTTCGTATAAAGTCGCCTGCATGGCTGCAAGTTCGACAACAAGGAACGCCGACACCGATAGTATTAAAACAAACGCGAACCAACCCATTGGCCGAATATGTTCACCCGCGGACACGGAGAAAAATGGAACGGAAATAACAAAAACAATTGCATTCGCCAGCACGGCAACTGCCAGTGCGGACATACCATATGGACGCGAGCGAATCGCGGCAAACCGGACGGATTCCCGTGCGTATAGGAAAACCAAACCGGCAATTCCCAAAAATAATACAAAAGGCCCCAAAAACCAACCTCCCGGCATTTCGTCGAATATTGACGGCCAAATCATGGGAGCAAACGCCCTGCATCCGGCAAGCGTGACAACCCATGCGATGGTTTTGGCGATAATTTTGACGAATCTTGAAGCACGCATAAAAACCCGCTTGCTCAAATATAATACATCGCCTCAGTCCCGTGCATGAGCTTGTCGAGCGTGATCGCCTTTGCCCGCGTTTCCAGCGTTGTGCGCATGTCCTTCCACGCATTGTTCACGCGACGCCCCGATTGCCCGCCGACCGACGGCGGCAGCTCCAGCATTTCGCCCTCGATCACCTCCATGATGTCCAGCAGCGAGATTGCCTCCGGCGCGCGCGCCAGCGCATAGCCGCCCTGCTTGCCGCGCCGGCTCACGATCAGGCCGCCGTTGCGCAACTCGCTCAAAATCTGCACCAGATAATTCGCCGGCACCTCCTCCAACCGCGCCATATCATCAATATGCGCGAGCTCATCGCTCTGATAAATTTTCGCCAGGTGTACCAACACCCGGCATGCGTAATCAACTTTGACGGAAAGCTTCACGTTCCAACCAAAACATCTCCCCGCCCCGCCCGCAAGCCCGCATAACAAACCCGCATAACCGCCTCCCGTGCATCCAACTCACAAATCCCTCCCCCCAATCCCCCGCACCAACTCCCGCGCCAACTCCCGCGCCATCCGCATCCGCCAAATCCGTCAAATTCGCGCCACCCGCGACCATTTTTTCACCGCTCGAATCAAGCAAAAAATCACCCCGGAAATCACCCCTGAAAATAAACGCATTTTATGCCAGAAACCCATTGCACCCGACCCCGGATTTCGATGCAATTTTCCCTTTGATTTTCACGCATCAACCACACGCAAAACGCATCCGTTTTCACACCCATTTTTCCACTGACATGTCCGACCAAACCAATCAGCAAACCGACCTGCAACCTGGCCCGAAAAACGTCTCCGCGCCCGATACCTCCTCCGCGCCCTCCGCGCCCGCCCCCTCCGCGCCTTCCGCCGCCCCCGCCCCCGGCAAACCCACCTCCGCCCCCGGTGATTACGACGCTTCCAAAATCGAAAAACTCGAAGGCCTCGAAGGCGTCCGCAAACGCCCCGACATGTACATCGGCGACACCAACGAACGCGGCCTCCACCACTGCGTCTTCGAAGTCGTCGACAACTCCATCGACGAATGCCTCGCCGGCTTCGCCACCGCCATCCGCGTTACCATCCACCTCGACGGCTCCTGCTCCGTCGAGGACGACGGCCGCGGCATCCCCGTCGACATCCACCCCAAATACCAAATCCCCGCCCTCGAACTCGTCCTCACCAACCTCCACGCCGGCGGCAAATTCGGCAAAGGCGCCTACCAAGTCTCCGGCGGCCTCCACGGCGTCGGCGCGAAATGCGTGAACGCCGTCTCCGAATGGTTCGAAGCCGAGGTGCGCCGCGACGGCAAAGTCTACCAAATGCGCTTCGCCCAGGGCCTCACCACGCAAAAAATGACCATCGTCGGCGACACGAAAAAAAACGGCACCAAAATCACCTTCAAACCCGACCCCGAAATCTTCCAAAACACCCGCGAATTCCAATACGAAATCCTCGCCAAACGCCTCCGCGAACTCGCCTTCCTCAACCCCGGCGTCCGCATCGAACTCGAAGACGAACGCGCCCAAAAATCCGACGTCTTTTATTTCAAGGACGGCATCGTCGAATTCGTCCGCTACCTCAACACCAACAAAAACCTCGTCCACAACGCCACCATCTCCTTCTTCGACACCATCGACAACGAAACCGACCCGGCGAAACCACCCGTCTCCGTCGACGTCGCCATGCAATACAACGACTCCTACAACGAACAAATCTTCGCCTACGCCAACTCCATCTTCAACATCGAAGGCGGCACCCACCTCTCCGGCTTCCGCACCGCCCTCACCCGCGTCATCAACAACTTCGCCAAGCAAAACAACCTCCTCAAGGAAAAAGACCCCGCCATCAACGGCGACGACTGCCGCGAAGGCCTCACCGCCGTCATCTCCGTCAAAGTCCCCGACCCCCGCTTCGAAGGCCAGACCAAAACCAAACTCTCCAACGGCGAAGTCGACGGCATCGTCCAAAAAATCGTCGGCGAAAAACTCAAGTTCTACTTTGAATCCAACATCCCCACCGCCAAACGCATCATCGACAAAATCGTCAACGCCGCCCGCGCCCGCGAAGCCGCCCGCAAAGCCCGCGAAACCGTCCGCAAAGGCGCCCTCTCCGGCGGCGGCCTCCCCGGCAAACTCGCCGACTGCTCCTCGCGCGACCCCGAAGAATGCGAAATCTACATCGTCGAAGGCGACTCCGCCGGCGGCTCCGCCAAACAAGGCCGCGACCGCCGCTACCAAGCCATCCTCCCCCTCCGCGGCAAAGTGATTAACGTCGAAAAAGCCCGCCTCGACAAAGTCCTCTCCAACGAAGAAATCCGCACCATGATCACCGCCTTCGGCACCGGCATCGGACAAACCTTCGACGTCGACGGCGCCCCCACCGAAGGCGGCTTCAACGCCGACAAAGCCCGCTACCATAAAATCATCATCATGACCGACGCCGACGTCGACGGCGCCCACATCCGCACCCTCCTCCTCACCTTCTTCTACCGCCAGATGCCCGGCCTCTTCGACCGCGGCTACGTCTACATCGCGCAACCCCCCCTCTACAGAATCAAACGCAAAAAACGCGAACAATACATCGAGAACGACGAACAGATGAACCGCATCCTCCTCGAACTCGGCGGCGAAGACGTCACCCTCGCGCGCCTTCGCGACAACCGCGTCCTCACCCCCGCGGAAATCGACAAAGTCGTGGAAAATTTTTCCGTGCTCGAAAAACTCGGTGGTGGCGTCACCCGCCACGGCGCCTCGCTCGCCGGCTACCTCGACAGCCACGACCCGGAAACCTACGCCCTCCCCCGCTACATCGCCCGCATCCGCGAAGGCAACAAAGAGACCCACGAATTCCTCATGGACGAACACGCCCGCGCCAGATTCGTGCAAGACAACGGCCTCGACGCCGACCTCTTCGAACAACCCGCCGGCATCGCAACCGCGTCGCTTGCGACAC
>JAISGL010000175.1 GCA_031263125.1 Opitutaceae bacterium
CGACCGGCAGGGTTTTGTAGGGCCTGACCTTGTGTCAGGCCGCGAATTACCTGTGTGGCCTCCCACGCGAACGCGGCCTGACACAAGGTCAGGCCCTACGCACCGCGTAACATCAGTTAGTAATTGATATTGCACAACTAACGGATTTTGCAAGACCTAGCCTTGCATCAGGCCGCGCACGCGTGAATCAGTCAAATAAGTCAAATAGAAATAGGGACAGACTCTACTCAACCCTACTCAACCCTCTACTCAATCCTACTCAACCGTACCGCCTGCTTTACCTGCCACACGCCACCGGGTGTTCGTTTTTCTTCGAATCGGGCGAGGCTCCGCCTCGGCAGCAGGCTTGGCAGCCTGCGCTACGAGAGACCTGACACAAGGTCAGGCCCTGCGTGTCGGCAACATCAACCCATCAGTCCATCAGCCAATAACGCGCTTGCGTGCTTGCACCTTACTCTTCCGGCTGCTTTTCCGGCAGTGGCGGCACGAGCGCACGGTAGATTGCGATGATCGATTCGCGCAGATCGCGTTGATTGGGCCTGAAGGTATCGGGGTCGACGGCAACCAATTCGGCGGCGGCAAGTTCGGCGGCAGCAAGTTCGTCAGCATCGAGATCGGCGATATCAAGGTCAGCGATATCGAGGTCAGCGGCATCGGAGTCGGTGTCATCGAGATCAACGCCATCGAGATCGGCGTCATCGGGGTCGGTGTCATCGAGTTCGGTGGCATCGGCGGCGGCGGAATCGCCGGCGGTGGAATCCGGTGAGGCTTTCTTTTTTGCCACCGCCTTTTCAAGAACCTCAAAAATGCCGCCAGGCCCGGACGGGTTGCCCCAGCATCTGAGCGTTTTCCAGTGTGACGCCAAGTCGGGACGCTCAAGCGCCTCGCCCCAAATTTCCCCATACACCTCGGTTGTCATCACGAATCCTCCCACCCACTGGAGTATTGCCCCGAAGTGATCCTCCGCGCTGGAAAATTGGTCAGGATAAAAATCATAGGGCCACGGGATGTCGGATTCCAGTTCGCCCTCAAGCCTCCCTTCCAGTTGATCCCAGTATCTTTCGATGAGATCGGAGGGCACGGTTAATTTCCTTTTGCTTTGCAATACCGAGGTTTTGTTCAGGACGCTGTCAGTTTCAAGCACGTCCACCATATCCGCAGGCTCATAAACATGCGGATGACAAAGCATCGCGGTGATGATGCCCGCCACCACGTAGATCGACAGACTCTCCTCTGTTTTTTTGAGCGTGTTCACGACCGCCTTGCGTGTGTTTGCAATGTCTTCGGCGGAGTAGACGGGGGGAACGTAGGGGACCTCCTTGTGCAGCGTGACCGCGTAGCCGTTCTTGCCGAAGCGGCTCCTGAGCAACGTGTTGATATGGGCGGCGCGCACATCGTCATCCAAGGCGCCCTGTATGTAATGCGGGCGCCCGCCCTCGCCGTAGACAAACATCTCGGTGCACAGGCCGTCATTGATGCCGCTGAGCACGCGGCGGGCCTTGCGGTAATCGCGATGCGGCGCAAAGCCGAGATTCCCGGCGTATATGACGGCGCCCTCGATGAATTTTTTCGCCCACGCGGGGTGCATGCGCTCCATGCTGTCCTCCGGGAAACGCTCCTCCATGATTTCCTGCAACTCATCCTTGATGAGGTCGTCCATGCGGAAGGCGTCTTTCACGCCGAGGCAAAAGGAATCGACAAGAAAAAATCCGGCGTCCGTGTCGCCGTTGTCGTCGATGTGCGCGACAACGACATTGGAAAGTCCGTGCTTGCGCCCATCTTTGGTAATGAAGGCTTCGTAACGTTTCATATGGAAAAAGGTCAGTGTCTGGAGCTTGGTGCTCGAAATTCGGTATCAGGTGTCAGGTGTTAGGTGTGTTAGGTGTGCTCGGTGTTTGAAGTTCGGTATTTGAAGTCGAAATTGAGAACATACGATGACCAAAGCAACAGCGTTTCGCGGCAATCCGGGTGCGAACGAATGTGGTGGGAGTCGTGGCAAACGATGCGGGAGAGCGATGCAGGAGAGTCCCGAAGGGACTCAATATGCTCACGAGCGAAGCGAAGTTGCCTGCCATAACCGTGGGTGAGGAGCAACGCGACGCAACCCACGGTTATTTGCATTGAACCGCTTCGCGGCTCCTCCGCATCGTTTATCACGACTCCCACCACATTCGTTCGCACCCCGGCAATCCAGCCCTGCCGCTCATGCGTGCGCGGGTGTCAGCCTGTCGTATGGCGTGATGCGTGGCTTTGGCTTCTGATGCGCAAACGCGGCTTCAGCCCCGGCAAGGTCGTAGGCGGCTTGCAGGTTGATGAAGTTGCGCGGATCGAGTTTGAAGAAACGGCCAAGGCGGACAGCGGTGTCCGATGAAATGGCGCGGCGACCGGCGAGGATTTCGCTGAGTCGGCTTTGCGGGATGCCCGTGGCTTTCGAGGCGGCAAGTTGCGTGATGCCCAGCGGCTCGAAAAACTCATCGCGCAGGATAAGGCCGGGATGTGTGTGTGTGATACTCATAGATTTGAGCGATATGGAATGTTTGTGTGATGGATGCCGCGCCTTGGCAGGGCGGGCTTAATGGTAATCAACGATAGTGACGTTTTCTGCATCGGCGCCTGTCCACGCGAAGCAGATGCGCCATTGATCGTTGATGCGGATGCTGTGCTGGCCGTCCCGGTCCCCGGCAAGGGCTTCGAGGCGATTGCCGGGAGGGAAGCGGAGAAAGTCGAGTTCGACGGCGGCATTGATGAGTTGGAGTTTTGCGAGGGCGCGTTTCTGGACGTCGGCGGGCAGGCGGCGCGATCGTTTTCCTTTCCATGGCAAAGCTGCTTCATCGTCGGCGAATGACTTTATCATGCCGTCAACGTGACGGTGTTCATGTCATACGTCAAGCAGATATTATACGCATGGCGGATGATAGACGCATCTCAAAAACTGGACAGGCAAGATGCCGTGGCACGAGCATCTCGTCCGTGTTCCGGGAGTGGCGCGGGCGTTTCGTCCGCGTCGAGGCCGGCACGGGAGCGACGTGCGCCGTCAGCGGGCGGGGTGCCCGCGCTCCCAGACGCTGTCGCGTAACATCAAGTTAATAACTGATGTTACAGAAGAGGTGTTTTGGTAGGGCAATCTCGGCGAGACCACCCTACCAAAAACTGTCTTGGCGTCACCGCTCAAACGTAGCGCAGGCTGTCAAGCCTGCTTTGCCTGCCACACGCCGCCGGGGGGTCGTTTTTTTCCGAACCGGGCGAGGCTGCGCCTCGTCAGCAGGCTTGGCAGCCTGCGCTACGTGCGCGCTGCCGTCCGCGTAACATCAATTAATACACCTGCTCGTCGAGCAGCTTGAAGAGGTCGTCCTCGGTGATGCGTTTTTGCTGCATCGTGTCGCGGTCGCGGAGGGTGAAGGCGCCGTCTTTTTCGATTGTGTCGAAGTCGATGGTCACGCACCAGGGCGTGCCGATTTCGTCCTGGCGGCGGTAGCGGCGGCCTATGGAGCCGGACTCGTCGTAGAAGGCGGCGTATTTGCGTTTGACCTTTTTGTAGAGTTCCTGCGCGCGGGCGACGAGGGCTTCCTTGTTCTTGAGGAGCGGGAACACGGCCACTTTCACCGGCGCGATGCGCGGGGAGAAGCGGAAGACGATGCGCGTCTCGACACTGCCTTTTTCGCCGGGGACCTGTTCCTCGGCGTAGGCGGCGCAGAGCGCGGCGAGGAAGATGCGGTCGGTGCCGACGGCGGGTTCGATCACGTGCGGGATGAATTTCTTTTTTGTCGCTTCGTCGAAAATTTCCTGCGGCTTGCTGCTTGCCCCGGCGTGTTGCGCGAGGTCGTAGTTGCCGCGCGCGGCGATGCCCCAGAGTTCCTGCACGCCGAAGGGATATTTGAACATGATGTCCGTCGTGCCTTTCGAGTAGAACGCGAGTTTCGCCTTCGGGTGTTCGTAGAGCGAGAGGTGCGATTCGGGGAGGCCGATGGAGATGAGCCACCGGCGGCACCATTCGATCCAGTCTTTGTGGCACTTCGACCAGTCGGCGTCCTCGTGGATGAAGTATTCCATTTCCATCTGCTCGAATTCGCGCGAGCGGAAGATGAAGTTGCGCGGCGTGATTTCGTTGCGGAACGATTTGCCGGTTTGCGCGATGCCGAAGGGGAGTTTTACGCGGCCGGTGTCCACGACGTTTTTGAAATCGACGAACATGCCTTGCGCGGTTTCGGGGCGCAAGTAGGCGACGGCGGATGCGTCGCGGAGCGCGCCGACGTAGGTTTCAAACATCATGTTGAACGCGCGCGGCGGGGTGAGGCTGCCGGGTTCGCCGGTGGCGGGGGAGGGGATGAGCGGGATTTCATCGGGCTGCGCCTCGGTGAAGTCCTTCGGCTGGACAGGCGAAAGCGTGCCCTGGATGGCTTTTTTGCGTTTGAGGTTTTCGGCGGCGGCCTGGAGTTCGGTGGCGGTGTTTTCGCTTTCGAGCGCGGAAACATAGCCTGCGGTTTTTCCGTCGATGACGACGGGGGAGAAGAAGAGTTGGTCGGCGCGGTAGCGTTGTTTGGAGACTTTGCAATCGACGAGCGGGTCGGTGAAGCCGGCGACGTGGCCCGAGGCCTGCCAGACTTTCGGGTGCATGATGATCGAGGACTCGATGCCGACGATGTCATCGCGGCGGCGCACCATGTCGTTCCACCAGCAGTCGCGGATGTTTTTCTTCATCTCGGAGCCGAGCGGGCCGTAGTCGAAAAAGCCGTTGAGGCCGCCGTAGATTTCGGACGATTGAAAAATGAACCCGCGGCGCTTGCAGAGCGCGACGATGGTTTCCATGGAGACTTCGGCGGGAGCGGGCGGCGTGGGCGACGTGGACGGCATGAGCGACGTGGGTGACGTGGACATAGATATATTAAAGTGTCAGGAGTGTCGGTTGAATAAAAACGAAAGGGTGCGAGCAAAGCGCGGGCGGGGCGTGCGGTCAATGGCGGGGTTTGGCGGGGTTTGCGTTTGGGCGCATCTCAATTTCTGGACAGGTAGGGAGTGGAGTGGGGATTGATGGAGTGAGGGAAGAGAACATGCCATCGGTGATTGCGCCAGAAGCAATCCAGCGCCAGGAGAGCTTCGTCACCGGACTTGGTCCAAAACTGGCCGGGTCGTTTGAAGCGGCACTGATATTGGCGGCAGGTCGACTCGATGGCGCCGCTGCCCACGGGTTCATTGCGCTCACGCGCACCACGATAATGAAGGCGGCTGATGTTGTTTTCGAAGTAGCCGATGGTGCGTTGCAGGTGCGCTTGGGGTTGTCCATCCAGGCCCTCGAGCGCCTGGCGCAGCTCGTTGAGCAGGCGCGGGGTCTGGTCGGTTTCGAGTTGCCGGAGCAAGGGGCCTACCCACTTTGTCGCCGCGGGTGTGCCCGCCCCGTGCAGCGCCTCGGCGACTGCCAACAGGTGCTCTTTGGCGTGATAGAGGTCGAGGCGTTGCCGGGCTTTGGGGAAGCGGTCA
>JAISGL010000184.1 GCA_031263125.1 Opitutaceae bacterium
CATCCCGGAGGGATGCCAGAAGCGCACGACATGGGTTTCTGGCATCCCTCCGGGATGCATTCGTTTTTTTATTCATTACCGGTGGTATCGCTCGCAAAGCCTCGCTCAACCACCGGCTAAGTTCTGGCAAGCCTCCGGCTTGCTCCGGCGGTAACGCCCTGCCAAAAAACCTCTGCTGCGTAACATCAGTTAATAACTGGTGGAGTGGTGGGGACAGACCCTGTACGGCAGGTCTACGACACGCCCTGCCTCAAATCCGGGGTTTGATGGCGCCCAAGGCGAAAACGCGAAAAACGCGAAAAACGCCGCTTGACAGGTCGCGGCGAAATTACAACGTGCGTTTCAAACATACGTTTGAATGACTGGAAAAAACAAAACCACGACCAACGCGCCCGACGCGGCGGAGCCTGACACGAAGTCACGCATCATCGCCGTCGCCGAACGCATGATCGCGGGGCGCGGTATCCAGCAGATGTCCATCCGCGACATCACGCGCGAGGCCGGGGTGAACCTGGCCGCGATCAATTACCATTTTGGCTCGAAGGAACGTCTCACCGCCGAGGTGCTCGCGCGCCAGGTCACGCACCTGAACGTCGAGCGCATGGCCATGCTGGACAGGCTTGAGACCGATTATGCGGACGGGGTGATCCCGGTCGAGTCGGTGCTGGAGATTGTTTTCAACCTCATCCTGTGCGCCGATGACAAGGCCCGCATCGCGGAGCACACCGTCAAGATGATCGGACGCTTTTTCATGGACCCCGACGCCGAGGTCATCGCCATGCTCAGGCCGTATTTTCTCCCCTTCAAGGCGCGCGTGCTCAAATTGCTCGTCCGCGCGCTGCCCGACATTCCCAGGGAGGAGGTCGAGTGGCGCACGTTTCACGTGTTCGGCCTCCTGAACCACTATTTTTTATTCGCGGACTTGCACTGCAAGGAGTGCGGCAAGAAGCACAACGTCAAAAAGGAGTTGCGCCGCCTGGTGGCGTTTTGCGCAGCCGGCTTGAAGGCTTCGCCCGGGGCGCCGCACCAGGCGCATTCGCACTGAGGCGCGCCCGACGCTTGAAACGCCGTTTATGCAGCCAAATGACCATCCGGGCACAACGACCGACCGTCCATTGATTTTCCTGCTGCCAGCATCACCGTCAACCATCAGGAATCCTGAATCACCAACCAAACACCATCCACAAAATCCCTTTTGTCTTACAATGAAACCTAGCAAAAACTTCCGGGGCGGCCTGTCCGTCCCACGTGTCATTTTCCCGCTCCTCGCGGCTGCCGTCGCCACGGCGTTCGCCGGGGGCTGCGCAAAGCAGACCCAGCAAGGCGGCGGGATGTCCGCGCTCGAGGTCGGCGTTTACACCGTCAAGGCCGAACCGGTCACGCTCACGCGCAAGCTGCCGGGGCGCACGTCCGCCTACCGCGTCGCCGAGGTGCGCGCACGCGTGAACGGCATCGTGCAGAAACGCCTCTTCGACGAAGGCTCGCAGGTCAGGGAAGGCCAGCAGCTTTACCAAATCGACGACGCGTCCTACGTGGCCGCGCTCGAAAGCGCCCGCGCGTCCCTCGCCCGCGCGCAGGCCAGCCTTGTTTCCGCCCAGGCGCTCGCCGAGCGTTATTCGGAACTCATCAAGACCAACTCGATCAGCCGGCAGGATTACGACAACACCATCGCGCTGGCGAAGGCCGCCGCCGCGGACGTGAAGGCCGGCGAGGCCGCGGTGGCCAACGCCGAGATCAGCCTTTCCTACACGAAAGTCTGTTCGCCGATCACCGGCCGCATCGGAAAATCCGAGGTCACCGAAGGCGCCTACGTGCAGGCCGGCACGGCCACGCTCATGGCGGTCGTGCAGCAGTTCGACCCGATCTACGTGGACATCGAGCAGGCCGCCGGGCAGGCGCTCAAACTGGCGGCGGACCGCAAGAGCGGCGCGCTCATCGTCACGCCCGGACAGGCGGCGAAAGTGCGGCTGTTTTTCCACGACGGCAGCGAATACGGCCACGAAGGGTTGCTCCGGTTCACCGACATCACCGTCGGGCAGTCCACCTCGTCGGTGCTGTTGCGCGCCGAGTTTCCGAATCCGAACGGCGACGGCGCCATGCCCGGCCTGCTGCCCGGCCTGTTCGTGCGCGCCGAAATCATCGAGGGCACAAGCCCGGCGGCCATGCTCGTGCCGCAGCAGGGCGTGTCGCGCAATCAGAAAGGCGAACCCACCGCGCTGGTCGTCGTGTCGCGCGACGGCATGCAGTTTGTCGAGCGCCGCACCATCAGGACGGAGCGCACCATCGCCGACCACTGGCTTGTCACCGACGGGCTGAAGGCGGGCGAGCAGGTCGTCGTCGAAAACCTCCAGATTCTCCAGCGCGTCGGCCTGTCCGTCCCCGTGAAACCCGTCCCCGCCGGGCAATCCATCGGCTCGGTGCCCGTCCAGGCGCCGGACGCCAAGTGAACCGCCCCGCGCAAAACCACCTTTAACCAATACCGGCAACACCGGCAAAGGAAGGAAGACTTAATCCATGGCTAAATTTTTCATCGACCGGCCCGTCTTCGCATGGGTCATCGCCATCTTCATGATGCTCGCGGGGCTGCTCGCCATTTCGCGGCTCCCCGTCTCGCAGTATCCCGAAATCTCGCCGCCGACTGTCTCGGTGTCCACGGTTTATCCCGGCGCCTCCGCGCAGACCGTGCAGGACTCCGTGGCGCAAATCATCGAGCAGCAGATGAACGGCATCGACAACATGCGCTACATGTCGTCCACCAGCAACAGCGACGGCAGCCTCAC
>JAISGL010000194.1 GCA_031263125.1 Opitutaceae bacterium
GGGGCGATGCGACCGGGGGCAGTGCGGAAGGTGGCAGCGCGAAGGGTGGCGGCGCGGGGGGGAGTGGCGCGGGGGCTTGTCGCGCGGGTTGGGCGGCGAGCCATTTGGCGAGGCGGTCTTTTATTCCGGTTTCGATGGCGGTGAGTTCTTCGGTGAGGCGGGCGAGGGCTTCCTTGTTTTGGTGTTCAAGGGATTTGCCGATGGTTTGTCCGAGGTCGCGGCGCGCGTTTTCGATGAGGAGCGGGATTTGCGTGGTGAGGGTTTTTATGGCCGCGTCGAGTTCCTTGGAAAGGGCGGCGAGTTTGAGGGCGGTGTCGCCGGATTGTTTTTGGGAGCCGGTTTCGCGGGCGATGATTCCGGCGGCGAATTGTTTTATGTTTTCGAGGGCGGTTTCGAGGCGTTCGGTTTCGGAGGCGCGGAGGGTGTTTATTTCCTGCTCAAGCGCCTCGTTTTCGGCGATGTTCACTTCGTTGAGCTGGGTTTTGAATTCGCCGATTTTTTCCTGGAGGCGGGCGGGGAGCGCGTCGGCGTGCTTGAGCATTCTGGCCGTGGTTTCGGCGATGTTGTGGAGGTTGGAGGCGGCGATGCTGAGCTGGTTGGCGGCGGCGGCGGCGGTTTGGGTGATTGCCACGAGCTGGTCCTGGCGTTCGTCGAGGAGGGCGTCGCGGCGGCGGGTGTGGTTGAGCACGATCGGCATGCACGCGAGCACGGCGCCGAGGCAGACGCAGACCGTGATTGCGATGAGTGAGAACGTGTCGGGCGGGGCGGGGGATTTATAGGCGATCAGGAGTGCCGCGATGAGCAGCACAATGTCGGCGATGATAAAGGGCAGTGGGTTGAGCTTGGGTGCCTCTTCTGGATGATTCATTGGGCGTGTGATTGAGATTGCGCTGGCATATTGTTTTGGGAGAACGCGCGGTTTCTCAAGGGCAAATGTAGGGCGTCCGGATAACGCTTCGTTTTTGGCAGGGCGGTTTCGCGTAACATCAGTTATCAATTCACCACGGAGGACGCGGAGATCACGGAGACAAAAGCCTCCCCCCCTCACTCTCTCCTCCCCTCACTCTCATCATCCCTCACTCCCTCCTCCTCCATCCCTCACCCCTCACTTCCTCTCCCCGCGTCCTGTAGAAAACCTACTTGCGCCGCCCCGCGTGAACCTGTTGCCTCAGCCCTTCCCTATTTTCCCATGAAAATCCTAGTCGCTGACAAAATATCGTCCAAAGGAGTTGAATACCTGCGAAAACAAGCGGGTTTTGAAGTCATCGAGGCTTACGGCTCCTCGCCGGGAAAACTCCTCGAACTCGTCAAGGACGCGCACGCCATCGCCGTGCGCTCGGAAACCAAAATCACCCGGGAAGTCATCGCCGCGGCGCCGCTCCTCAAAGTCGTGGGACGCGCCGGCGTGGGCGTCGACAACGTCGACGTCGAAGCCGCCACCGAACGCGGCGTCGTCGTCATGAACACCCCGGCAGGCAACACCATCGCCACCGCCGAGCTGACCTTCACGCACATCCTCTGCGGCGCGCGCCCCGTCCCGCAAGCCGCCGCCTCCATGAAAACCGGCGCGTGGGACCGCAAAACCTTCGGCGGCATCGAACTCTTCCGCAAAACCCTCGGCATCGTCGGCCTCGGCCGCATCGGAGGCGAAGTCGCCAAACGCGCCCAAGCCTTCGGCATGCGCGTCCTCGCCCACGACCCCTACCTCGCCCCCAGCCGCGCCAAAGCCATGCAAGTCGAAATCGCCACGCTCGACGAAATCCTCGGCCAGGCCGACTACATCACCGTACACATGCCCCTCACCGACGACACCAGGTACATGATCGACGAAACCGCCTTCGCGAAATGCAAAAAAGGTCTCCGCATCTTCAACTGCGCCCGCGGCGGCATCATCAAGGAAAGCGCCCTCATCGAAGCCCTCAAAACCGGCAAAGTCGCCGCCGCCGGCCTCGACGTCTACGAAGACGAACCCCTCGCCAAGGACAGCCCCCTGCGCGCCATGCCCAACGTCGTGCTCACCCCGCACCTCGGCGCCTCGACCGCCGAGGCGCAGGAATCCGTCGGCATCGAAATCGCCGTGCAAATCACCGACGTCCTCAAAGGCGGCGTCATCCGCAACGCCGTCAACATGCCCTCGCTCGACGCCGCCACGCTCAAAACGCTCGCCCCCTACATCAACCTCGGCGGCAGACTCGGCACGCTCGTCCAGCAAATCTCGCCCCCGCAAATCACCACGCTGCGCATCACGTATTGGGGCAAGATTGTCGACCTCGACGCCAACACGATCACGCGCTCCATCCAACGCGGCTACCTCCGCCGCGTCAGTGGCGACGAAGTCAACTTCGTCAACGCCCCCTCGCTCATGCACCGCCTCGGCATCCAGGTTGAAACCGTCAAATCCAACAACGACTGCGGCTACACCGAACTCATGGCGGTGGACGTGATCACGCCGGACGGCCGCATCTACTCGGCGCAAGGCACGCTCATCGGCAAAGGCGCGCAACCCCGCATCGTCAACATCAACAGCCGCGAAGTGGAAGTGCTTGCGGAAGGCGGCCTGCTCGTCCTGGAAAACTCGGACGTCCCCGGTATGGTGGGCACGATAGGCGCCATCCTAGGGGAAGACCGTGTTAACATCGCCGACATGTCGCTCTCGCGCCTCACGCCCGGCGGCACGGCCTACATGGTAGTGCGCGTGGACACCGAGCCGAGCGAAACCGCCCGCAAAGCAATCAAAGACCACCCCGCCATCAAAATGGCGAAATTCGTGCAACTGTAGCGCCACCGCGACGCAAATCGCGGCGTAAACTGTGACGCAAATCGCGGCGTAAACTGCGGCGCAAACCGTGGCGCAAACTGCGACATAAATCGTGGCGCAAATCGCGACGTAAATCGTGGCGCAAATCGCAGCGTAAATCGTAACGCAACCCGTAGCGCAGGCTGCCAAGCCTGCCCCGAACAACGTGGCGCAGGCTGCCAGGCGGGCGCATCTCAAAAACGGGACGGGGCATGACGCCAATTCCGGAGTAGAGCGGGCGTCCCGCCCGCTGACGGCGAAGCCGTCGAATCGAGTAGCACGGGCATCTTGCCCGTGGACGGCGCGAAGCGCCGCCCCCCCATGCCAGCCCCGACGCGGGCGAGATGCCCGCGCCATTCCCGAAACACGGGTAAGATGCCCGTGCCACGGCATCTTGCTTGTCCAGCTTTTGAGATGTGCCCCTGCCAAGCCTGCATTGCTTGCCGCACGCCGCCGGGTGTTCGTTTTTTTCGAACCGGGCGAGGCTTCGCCTCGTCAGCAGGCTTGGCAGTCTGCGCTACGTGCGCGCCATGTAACATCAGTTAGTAACTGATGTTACGCAGCCGAGGTTTTTTGGTAGGGCGGTCTCGCCGAGACCGCCGCGTTCGTCACCCGTATCTCTCGGTGGCCCCACTAGTACACCGACACTCAAGCAACATATCATAGTACAGAAGAGATATGAAGGAATCAACTGGGGCTTCAGTCCAGCCGCGCCGACGCCGACCGCAAGCTAAGCCGCCATTATGTTACGCAATTAATACGTCGGTGTACTAGCTGTTATCTCGACTTGATAAAGGGCACTTTTTAAAAGTCATTTTTTAACCACGGATTATCACAGATAAGAAAAAGACTGGTCGAGTGCCTGGTTTTATCCGTGTAAATCCGTGTAATCCGTGGTTAATTTATTGGATTGGTTTTTAAACTGTTTTTCAAAGTGCCCTAAAGACGTTTTTCCTTAATTAAAATGACCATATTATTATTACTTTATTCCTTATGATCATTTTGCAGCAATGATATTCGCGCAACTGACCTATCGCGAGAGCTTGTGCGATATCGAGGCGTGCTTGAACGCCCGGCGCAGTTTACTTTATCATTCGGGCTTTCGCGGCAATATAACACGCACCAATCTGGCTTGCGCCAACGAGCATCGTCTGGCTCAACTCTTCGCCAGTGTGGCCGCGCTTCTGATGCGTCGTGCGCGCAAACTTTACGCCGGAGCCAAGGATGTGCTCGATCTCGACGGAGAGCTTTTTGCCACGGACTCCACACTCATCGATTTGAGTCTTGCGATTTTTCCGTGGGCACGTTGGCAAGGCACGCAAGCGGCAGTCAAACTCAACGTCGTGCTCGCGGTGGCTGCCGAACTGCCGCAGTTCTGCACTCTGGTCGCAGGCGGCGTGCATGACGTGAACTTCCTTGACGGCATCGCCTTCAGCCCGGGCGGATACTATACATTGGATCGCGATTACGTGGATTATGAACGCCTGTATAAAATCCACCGGGCCGGGCGTGGTTCGTAACGCGGGCCAAACGCAACACGCGCTTTTATGTCGTCCAATCAAGAGCCGTGGACAAAGCCTGTGGCCTGCGCTGTGACCAGACCATCCGGATGGGTGGCGCCAGGGCACGCCACGATTATCCGGAGGCGTTGCGGCGCATCCATTATTATGACGGTGAAACACAGAAGCATCTTGTGTTTTTGACGAACAATTTTGTCATGCCCACGTTGATAATCGCGGCGATTTATAAAAGGCACTGTGAAATAGAATTGTTTTTCCGGTGGATAAAACAACACCTGCGTCTGCGTGGATTTTATTCAAACAATCGCAACGGGGTGGTCGTGCAGATATGGACGGCGGTGTGCTCGCACCTGTTGGTGGCCATCGCGCACCAGCAACTGGCGCTGCCGGGCAGCCTGCACCGGACATTGCAAATTATATCAATCAGCGCACTTGAGAAAGTGCCTCTGCATCAATTGGTTGCGAAAAATGACACAAGTATTTCAACAGTTGATATTCCTATCCAATTGGAACTCAACGGGTTTTAATCGGACAGACGTGGGGTTGAGCGTCTTCCTTTGGTTGCGGCTTCGCCGTGCCGGGGCTATTCGTGTCCATGTCAGGCTACCCGCTGACTCGTAGACGCGGTTAAAAATGAATTTTTCAAAGTGCCCTGAATTATCTTGTCACTTCAGCAGTCGCCTGTCCGGTTTGATAAGCAGTACGATTGCCGCCGAGAGCACGCATACCGATGCAAACGCCGTGAATATCAAATTGATCGGCACGCCGCGGTCGCGCATGATGCCAAAACCCCAGTCGGCAAAACCACCGCAACTGATGCTCACCATGTTCATGACACCATAACCGGTCGCCCGCAATCCGGGCCGCACAATCTGGCAGAGGATGGGCATGTTATTACAATCGAAAAAGCCCCAGCCGATGCCGAACAACATCAGGAACACGATGGCGACCGCCAGCACGCCCGCGTTGCCCACGCCAAAGAGCGCCGGAATGATACAACACATGCCGATGGCGCTTATATAAATGCGCCCGCGATCCGTGCGACGCATCCAGCGATCAGCCAGAATGCCGCCCGCCACCGCGCCAACCAACGAGGCGATGTTGACAAATAACGCCGCTGACACGCCCGCCTTGCCCTGGCCGATGTCAAACTGGTGCTTCAATATGGCGGGCATCCAGTCCTTTATCACCCAGCCGGCAAGCGCCGGCAGCGTGAAATACAGCACCATCATTATAAAATACTTATTCGTGGCCAGCTCCACAAGCGCATGTTTCGCCGAGGGCTTTTCGGATTGTGCCACACTGTTGTCACGAGGCGCGTTTTTCAGGAGGAAAAACAGCGGAATTGCGTAAACAACGCCGACGATGCCGGCGCCATCGAAGGCAAAGCGCCAGCCGAGGACGGGCGAATCGGCGGCATAACCGCTGAAGCCGCCAATCATGACGCCCATGTAAATCGCCATTTGGTGAATGCCCACCGCCCGCGAACGCGTGTGGCCGGTATGATAATCGGCAATCAACGCCAGCGCCGCCGGAATATAAAATGCCTCGCTGACACCCATGATGCCGCGGCTCCACATGAGTTGTTCAAACGTTTGCGCGTGCCCGGTTGCCCAAGTGACCGCCGACCATATGAACAAACTCAGCACGATCACATGCTTTTTGCTAAAACGATCCGCAATATAACCGCCGAGCGGGCTGAGCAGGGCGTAAGTCCATTTGAACACCGCGGGCAGCAGTCCCCATTTGGCCTCGGAGTCGAGTCCGATGACATCGCCCATGAGCGAATATTTCATGGCCGCCAACATCTGGCGGTCCATGTAATTGAGCAACGCCACGGGCGCAAGCAACGCCAGCACAAACCAGGCATACCGCGTCACCGATTGTGTATTAGATGGAGTGTTCATGGATGGAGTTTATATGGCCTTTCGCGGGCTTCATGTGTTATGCCGGAACAATATTCATTTATATCAATTATCTATTCAACCCAGTCATCACTGCGAAATGGCGGCTGCCTGCGCCCGTTTTGGAAAAACAGGCAATCCCCACTCTGCAAACGCCCTGCCGAGGTCTTTCATGATGCCATTATAGATTTCCTGCGAGGCGGGTGATACTATCGTCTTGGCTTCGCCGACGGGGATTCCCCGCGCCTCCATGCCCGCCGCGACATTCAAGGGAAATGTGAGCCGATCCACCGTTTCCGCAATATGCCGCAAACGCTCAAACGCGGGACTCACGCTGCCGAAGCCCTCGCGGCATGCGCGGTATATGCCCACCATGTATTCGGGCGCCATGTTGGCGAGTCCGCCGATGCAGCCGGCGGCGCCAAGCGCGAAGACCTCGGGCAGCCGTGTATCGGCGCCGGAAAAAACGACGTAGTTTTTCTCGCGACCAAGCGCGACAAGCTCCTTGTGATATGCAAACTCGCCTCCGCTTTGCTTGATGCCGGCCATCGGCGCGCGATCGGCGAATGTGGTGACAGTTTCCATATTGATGCGTGTTCCCGTGAGTTCCGGAAAATTATAAAGAAACACCGGCAATCCTGAAGCATCGGCGGCGTGGAGGAAATGCGCGAGAATATCCTCCTGGCGCGAAGGATAAAAGCCGGGGGGCATGATGGCGACGGCCGGGAGTCCCAACGCGCGAGCAAAGCGGCCTAGTTCCGCCACCACGCCGGGACGTATGTCGCTTATGTTTGCAATGACCGGCAGAGGCGCCGCCAGTTCGGCTATCATATTGAGAGCAGTCTTGCGCTGGTCCAGCGACATGAGCGGGAACGCGCCGGTGCTGCCGAGGGCGAGCACGCCGTGAATTCCCGTGGTCTTCAGCCATGACAGATGCGTGGCAAGATCGTCTTTGTTTACGTTGCCTTCCGAATCAGTGGAGAGCCACAGGGCGACGAGAATGCCTTTGTTTGGTACCTTTGATGACATTTTTGTAGAGGAATTTTTATATTATACGATAGGAAATATTTATTGCTTGGCGAAGGGATTTTTCATCTGGTAAAAAAATCCATCCTCGGCGCCCACCAGCAGTTCGGGCACTCCGTCGCCGTCAAAATCCGCCACCGTCGGGGATGTGCTGTGGCCGGCGAGTCTTTTTTCGTCAACCGGCCCCATGTCCTGAAAAACCCATTCGCCTGGCTTGGGGGATACATTTTTATAAAAATTGATATTAACGCTGTTGACGAGCAGATCGGGTTTTCCGTCACCGTCCCAATCGACAAAGCAAAATGTCCGGCGTCCGCTGCGTCCGGCTTCTCCGTGGTTCATGCGCAGCGGGCCATTGGAAGGCCCGTCGGGATTCGGCACGGCGATCATATTAAACTCAGACGGTCCTTTCATCCTGAAAATGCGCTGGCCCGGCAAAACAGTGTGTTTTCCATCCCGCACGATATGCTTGAAGTACGCCAGGTATCCTTCGTGGTCGGGGGCGACAAGGTCAAGCTGCCCGTCACCGTCAATATCGATCATATAAGGCGTGCAACGCCATTGCAGCACAAGCTCGTCTTTTTCAGGATTCCACCAGTTCCACGCGGGTTTTACAGGCGGACCATTCCAGAGCGCGCGCACTGGTTCGGGCGGCGCGAGTTTGGGTTGCGTGCGTGTGCCAATGTTTTTGCACCATAATATTTTTCCGATGATGGTATTGATCATGACATCGGGCAGCCCATCGCCATCCCAGTCGGCAACATGGATGTTTGTATAACCCCACTTGCTTTCAGCCGGCCCTTGTATGGAGCCATTGTATCCGGCCATGATCCTGATGGGCGCGCCGCCGGCCTCCAGTAATTTTGGCGCGTCCCATTTGACTGGATTGCCACCGAGATTTTTTATAAACGCGAATTCTCCCGCACTGTTGCCGGTGACAATATCCACCAATCCATCACCATCCCAATCGGCCAGCACCGGCGTGGTCAGGATGCCAAACTTCACATGATCCGCTTCCTGCTTGAAAAAGCGGGGCGGCTTGAATTCAGGAAGCTCCCTCACGACTGCCGGATCACGCGGATTCGAGCGCATTTCGGACTTTAATATATTTCCCGTATTTTCCAGCAAAGCAACGCGTCCGTCCTCCTGGGCTACAATCAGGTCCGGCCGTCCGTCTTTGTTCCAGTCGTAAGCGGTCACGACGATCATCTCCAGATGCATTGTCAACGGCTCGCCCTTGAAAGTCAGGCGCCGCCCGGCGGCATATTCCGGATTTTCACGCGTGCCAATGTTTTCAAAAAAAGTAAGCCCGTCGACAAACTCCCCGCATATCAGGTCAAGTTTTCCCGTGCCGCGAAAATCACCAAATACCGGGGACGGCATGCCATAAACATCAATGTCGCGCCCATCGGCGCGCAGCCGGAATGGCCTGTCATATCTGGGCTTTTCGTTTGTGCCGGCATTTTTCATTATATAAACGAATCCGTGCAGCGGGCCATTCGTCCAGCGGCCATTGGAATCGTAGGCATTGTCCCAGCCGTAATCCGTCCAGTCGCCGACGCCCAGCACGAGGTCGGATTTGCCGTCACCGTCGAAATCGACAAAGCTCCACTGCTCACCGCGGATGCGGCCCGATGTCGGATGCACCTCCCTTGCCGTGAACGGGAGTTTTTTGCGGACTTTGGTGTCCACGCCTGATTTCAGAAAATCGGGATATTCATAACCCGCGCCCGTCACGCGAAGGCCGGTGGATGTGTAAGAAGGCGTTATGTCGTTGGCGCCCGGTCCCACAAATACGGCTTTCTTGAAAATATCGATGCCGCTTTCCGGGTCTTTGCGCCCTGTATTTTGAAAATAAAACGTGCCCTTTTGGGCTGATGAACCCGCGACGACAAACAAATCGGGATGGCCATCGTTTCTGGCATCGTCCACAACAGGCCATCCCCACAAGCCGACGCCGAGATCGACAACCAGTCCTGGATTATTATGATCCAGAAGTGTCAGGCGTCCGGGCAGTTTTGCCGGCTGGGCTTGCAGTATTCCACATGCAAACATCCCCAGGCATGATAGCAGCAGGTGGCGCAGGCATTTCTGCCCGCGAAGTATTTGAATAGTATAAGTGCTGCACGGACAGGAACGTCCGCGCCGCCTTGGTGTGGTTTGGTTATTGGTCATTATGCGCTCCTTCATTTTATGTCAGACTCAATGCGCCGCTCAGAATCTTCCCGAAACTCCCAGCACCACCGAGGTGCCGGCCGTGGTTATGCGTTCACTGCGATCCGGCAGACGATAATACGCATTCGGCTCGTTGAACGCATTTTGAATGTCAACCGATAGTTCCAGACTCTTTAATATGGCATAGCTGAAACTGAAATTGACCATTCTGCGGATATTCCTGTAGCGCAAGCGGGAAAGATCATTGGAATAATTTGCAAGAAACTCTCCGGTGTAATTAACCGAGGCTGAGGCGCTGATTTTATGATATTTATATGTCAATCCGGCATTGGCCGTCCGCGGGTAGAAGTTGGCAACATCCCTGGTCGAGCGGGCACCTGTTTCCCCGTATTCACCCCGTGTCCGCAATAATGTATAATTTGCGTACACGCCCAATCCTCTGAGAAACCCGGGAAGCATCGTCAGCTGTTGCTGATAATTAAGCTCAATGCCCTCGACCACGGCATAACTGGCGTTAAAATTCGTATTAACAGCCCAACCATCATATTCATTTCCCACATACAATCCGCCAAACATGCCGTTTTCAACGGTGCCGCCACGGTTCGTAACAATATAGTCTGTTATATCCTTCCTGAACAAACCCAGGCCAAGCTGTCCCACTGGCTCAAAGTAGTATTCAACAGCAAAGTCGAGGTTCCTTGCGAGCTGGGGTTTCAGGGAAGGATTATTTATTGTGATCGTTTCACTGGTTGTGTTTGCCGAGTATGATGGCAGCAGCTGCGAGAAAGCGGGGCGGCCGACACCGTTGGACCAGCTCAATCTGGCTTGCAAATTCTTCGTCATATGATATATAAAATGAATGCCCGGGAAAAATTTATCATAGTTTCCCGTCATGCCCCGATAAGGCGCGTCCTTGATCACGCTCCCCACGGGGTCCGCCTGCCGCTCAGCAGCTGTGGTCCGCTCGGATGCGGGCAAAAGCACATATCCCCGCGAATACACCGATGTATGTTCATAACGAAGTCCGGCAAGCACGTTGAATCTTTGGAACCGGGTCTGCCATTGCAAATAGCCCGCCGTTATCTTTTCCTCGGCCCCCCGTGTGCCGGTCAGGTTGGCTGACATGGTGTCATAAACGCCATTCTCCTGCCACCACGCCGGATGATTTTCAATATCATCCACTATTGCGGACGAATTTATGAAAGGATAAGGCTTGCCCGTGCGCAAACTATCCCTTGTGACGATGCCCGGATCAACCAGGCGTGCCAGGGAATCCGTCCCGATATATTTCCAGACGTGCTCATTCCTGACTTCCTCGACCATCTGGCTGCGGAAAAACAAGCCTCCTTTGATCGTGGATGGTATTTTGAACGGAAGCGCGTATATTGCATTGGCTTTCCCGCCATAGACCCTGGTGTTGCGCTTGCTGTCGCGCACTGTAATGGAGCCGTTCGAATAGTTGGCTCCGTCGTATATGCTGTTACCCGCCGTCTGGGTGAATTCAGGGTATTGTAATGATCCAGACTTGTCAATTGTCCAGCCGACGTTTCTGATATTCATCGTAAAAATACCGCCACCATGAACCGAACCGCGCCTTCCGTTTGTCAGGTTGGCATTGCTATGATTATAAAATATATCGTAATCAATTTTAAGCCTGTCGAGCTTGTGCGTCGCGCCCGCGTTGATCTGGCGCTCACGCGCGTTGAAGCCATACATGGTGGAGTTCAGCTCCACCATGGCGGCGGTATTGCTGACAACTGCCGTAAAGGTGTCGGTGTATCCCGGTTCAAAATTGGCGGCGTTGCGTCCGGTGTAGGCACGCATCTGATAGTTGGATTGGAAAGGCTCAAAGGCATCATTGTAGATTCCACCAATATACACCTGGGTTGTTTTGGAAAGCTGCATGTCCAGCCTCAGGTTTCCGCTCGACTGTTTTCTGTTATTGTACAAATCGACCGTCCGGTAATCCCAAACGTAAGCCGGCGACGACGTTGTGTATTGATAATCCTGAATCACCTGATCGTTTGAGTAGACGTTTTCGCTATAAAATGCATTCAGGCTGATGCCGAGGTTATGCTCACCACCGAAGGCATCAAAGACCTCCTGATAGCCGAAGCTCAACAAAGGCTGGTTGGCGTGATCGCGACGCCGCGGCGTGTGATCATAAAATGACGGGGCCGTGCGCCACGCGGCGCGATAGTTAAAACGACGTTTTTCCTTCATCGAAAGCGCCGATCTGGTCTTCAGATTCACGGCGCCGCCAAGGGAATCCGCCGGCATGTCGGGCGTGGGCGCCTTTATGACTTCGATTTCCTCAAACAATGCCCCCGAGAGCATGTTGGTCCTGAATTCACGCCCCAGCCCTCCGATGCTGGCCTGAAGATTGCCATCGACACTCACTGTGTTGAGTCCGGGAGCCGCGCCGCGAATGACATTGCCAGTCACTTCGCCGGAGTCCTCGGCGCGTCCTGCTATGCCGGGAATGCGCATCAGGAGTTCGCCGACACTGTTGTTTGGCATGTTGCCATAGGCATCAAGGGCGATCACATTCTTAACATTAGGCGAATATTTTTGTCGTGTGATGGAAGCAGCATTGCCCTCACGTTCACCCGAAATGACAAATTTCTCCAGTATATAAATGTCTGACGTGAGGCCAACATGGACAGTTTTCTCCTGGCCGGCCACGACTTCAACATTGAGGAGGGCTGTATCCAAACCGATATACGATACCTCAAGCTCGTAGGCGCCGGGAGCCAGATCACGGAAGGCAAAGCGGCCTTCACTATCAGTCAGTGTCATCAAACGCTGCGAAGGAATGGCAATGCGCGCTTCGTTCAGGAGGGTTTTTGTTTCAGTATTGCTGACAGTGCCGGCAATGGAGCCGGAATCGGCTGCGATGGCAGAACCGACCATGCAAAAAGCAAGCGCCAGGGCGCGGAGTGTATTTTTGTGCGAGTTCATGATTTATTGTGAGGATGCTGTGGTTGTGGTTGGGAGGAGGGAAAAGACGGAGGCGGAAAAAATGGGAGGAGAGAAAAGGGGATAAAGGATATGGGAAAGTCGCGAGGGCCGGGGATGAGGGAAAGCGAGCCATGAAGGATGGAAGGATAGGCGGGAGAAGGAAGGTGATATATTGCTAAAGCGATTTAGCTAAGGTGGCTGATTGCTGTTTTTTAGAATGTGGGTGAGGAATTCATGGGGAGATTGAAATGAAAGAAGAGGTGAAAAATGTGGAGTGTTTTTTAAGTTTTGCAAGGATGCTGAATAGATTTAGCACCTTGTCAACGAAAATTTGAAAAAAGTGGAATTTTTTTTCAGTGTATCCGTTTCTCTTCCGCTCAAGGGGGTTAAGTGGCACGGGCAAGCCGCCTGTGTTTCTCCAATTCCATTGGCGGAACATTCGTGTCATTCTATCCTGATTCCGCATCTCCGACATCTCTTTCATGCCTACGCAACGCAACAAAGCCCAGTCTTCCTCCTCGCGCGGCAGCACGTCGCTTTCCGCCAGCAGGCCCGCCGTCACCATTTATGAGATAGCACAGCACGTCGGCGTTTCGCCTGCCGCGGTTTCCTCGGTGCTCTCAAACCGGCAGGTGGAGCGCCGCATCGGGGAAAACACCGTGCGCCGCATCCGCGAGGCCGTGGAAGAACTCGGCTACGTGCCGAACATGGCGGGGCGGCGATTGCGCGCGCAGGCTTCCTCGGTGCGCCAGTTCGATCTCGCCATCCTGACGTCGTATGAGGCTCCGCTCCCGCTGGTCGGACAGGCTTTGCGCGCGCTCCAGATCGAGGTGGACGCGCACACGACAAAGGACACGCGTTATGCGGTTTCCATCGAGATGTTTCACGCCGGGCGCATTTCGGAAAAACCCGGCTTGCTCTCGGCGGACCGTTACCACGGTGTCATCATCACAAACACGCTGCCCGAGGACGACCGGTTTCTGGCGGGCGTCAAACTGCCCTGCGTCACGGTGGTGCTCGGGCGCCGCATCGCCGGCTATTCCTGCGTGCTTGAGGCGCCGGACTTCGTGGGGCGACATTCGGCGGAACTGCTTCTGGATGCCGGCTGCAAAAAACTCGCAGTCATCCACGGCAAGTCGCTCACGCAGGCGACGGCCAATCGCGTCACGGCATTTCGCGAAAAGGTCAGGGCGCGCGCCAAATCCGGCCCTGCCTCGATTGTGTGCGCGGGACTCTCCGCGTCCGATGCCCTGGACGCCTTGCAAGCCACGCTCACCAAGGGCCGGGGCTGCGATGGTTTGTTCGCCGTCACCGACAGTCTTGCCGTGGGCGCTTATCAATTTTTCCGGCAACAGGGACTGCGCATTCCGGACGACGTCGCGGTTGTCGGCGTGGGCGATTATGAACTTGCCGGTTTTTTCAATCCGCCGCTGACAACAACGGCCGGGGCAAACGACGCCATGGTCGCCGAAGCCGTGCCGCTGCTTTTCTCGCAATTGCTGGATCGCAAAAAAACGCAGCCGCAGGAAATCCTGGTGGC
>JAISGL010000234.1 GCA_031263125.1 Opitutaceae bacterium
GCGGTAGTTGTAGAAGGCGTTGGTGGTGGCGACGGACTGGCCGTCGGGGGCGGTGGCGTGGAGCGCGATGAGGTTGTTGTTGTGGTTGCGGGAAGTGGAGGAGGCGGGGGTGGCGGGGGCGATGATGAAGGAGCCGTCGGCGGCGGTGGTGGCGGCGATGGCGGGGGGAGTGGGGAGGTTTTGGTTGTTGCTGGCGTAGTAGGCGGTGACGGTGGCGTTGGGGATGGGGTCGCCCGTGGTGGCGTTGAGGACGTAGCCGCTGAGCCGGCCAGTCTGGTAGTTGTAGCTGTCGTGGATGATGGCGAGGTTGCCGACCCAGACGGTGGCGGCGGTGATGATGTTTTTGTTGTCGGGGAAATTTTTATCGAGGCTGGCGGCGATGATGTAGCAGCCGGGGGCGAGGTCGCGGGGGGCGGGGAGTTTTTCGTCGCGGTAACGGTAGTCGGGCGTGGCGGGGAGAGGGGCGCTCCAGGTTTTGGCGGGGATGCGGGAGCGGAGTTGGGCGAGGTTTTTGGAGGCGAGGAGATTTGAGGCGTTGGGGTCGTTGATTTCGCGTTTCCAATCGACGGGGTAGGCGCGGAAGTGAATCCGGGTGTGGTTGCGGTAGCGGATGGAGATTTGCGGGGTGGGCGTGGGCGCGGGTGCCCAGGTGGTTTCGGTGGTGACGTTTTGGAGCGAGACGGCTTTGGTGCGGGCGATGAGGTTGCGGCATTCGTTGGCGGCGGCGGGGTTGATGGAGAAGCGGTCGTTGTCGAGGGCGGCTTGGGCGGTGGCAACGGCGGCGGCGGGGTCGTCGGTGACGAGGAGTTGGGCGAGTTTGAGCGAGGCGGCGGTGGCGACGGAGGGTTCGTCGGCGGTGGCGCGTTCGATGAAGGCGCGGAGGGCGGCGAGGTGGCGGTCGCGCGCGGGTTCGCCGAGGAGGCCGGCGGCCCAGTTGAGGCGGGCGAGGTCGGCGTCGGCGAGGGCGAGCTGGGGAAGCGGGTCGGCGAGGTGGGAGCGGAGGAGTTGCTGGTAGAGTTGGACGGCGCGGAGGGTTGGGGAGAGGCTGGTGGAGGCGGTGGCGGTGGGGATGCCGGTGGTGCCGGCGACGGCGGAGGAGGCGGTCGCGGTCGCGGTGGTCGCGGGGACGGCAGAGTTCGGGGCGGCGGTTGCGGGAGCGGCGGGGTTCCATGCGAGGAAATCTTCGAGGGGGGCGAGGATGGGGGAGTCGGGGGTGGGTTCAAAGGCGTCCTCGGTTTTGGCGACGCCCTGGTCGCCGGCGCTGTGGAAGGCGATGGCTTCTTGGATGAGGAAATCGTAGAGGGTGGGGCGGTAGGTGTCGGGGAGCGCGCCTTTGGCGAGGAGGGGTTCGAGGGTGGCGATGGGGGTGCGCCGGAGGGCGGCGGGGTCGGCGAGGGCGGCGTCGAAGTGGGCGGCGGTTTCGGCGAGGACGCGGCGGGCGTCCCACGTGAGAAAATCGTCGGAGGGGGATTCGGCGGTTTGTGTGCGCTGGAGGAGTTGCCAGCGGTTTTGCTGGTAGTAGTTCCACCATTGTTTCGCGAGGGCGGCTTCGAGGAGCGGGCGCATCGAAGCGGGGAGCGCGACGGGCGGGGTGTTGGTGAGGTAGGCGCTGAGGGCGCGAATTTGGGCGGCGGCTTGGGCGCGGTGGTTTCCCACGGAGGCGTCGGTTTGCGCTTTGATGAGGATGGCGCGGAGGGCTTCCGGGTGGGCGGCGTCGGCGATGGCGCCGGCGATGATTTTTTCGAGCGCGGCGGAGGCGGTTTTGGGTGCGTGTACCTGCCGGGCGTCGGCAACGGCTTTCCAATCGGCGGTGCGGTCGGCAGCGGGGTTGGCGGCGGTGGCGGCAGCGGGGCTGGCGGCAGGGAGGAGGGCTAGAAGCTGGAGGCTGACGGCTGAAATTAATACAAAGGCGAGACAGCGACAGTGGCGGAGGCGGAAGCGGCGATGGAGATGGCGATGGAGATGGTGGCAGAGATGGAGATGACGGCGAAGGTTCATATTCATAAAAACGGAGATGTTGGGTTTATATTAACCACGGATTTCGCGGGGGACTAAAACACAAACGTCCCGCATTGCGCGTTCTGGCGCATCCAGTGGTCGACGAGCACAAGCGCCGTCATCGCCTCGACGATGGGCGCCGCGCGCGGGAGCACGCACGGGTCGTGGCGGCCGCTTCCGGTCAATTCGGTTTGCGCGCCGCGTGCGTCGACGGTCTGTTGCGGCAGCATGATTGTCGCCGTCGGCTTGAACGCGACGTTGAAATAAATCTCCTGCCCGTTGCTGATGCCACCTTGCACGCCGCCGGAGCGGTTTGACGCCGTGCGCGCGCCCGCGATTCCCCCGCCCTCACCGGGCGCGCCCGCGATCCACGCGTCGTTGTGCTGCGAACCTCTCAGCAGCGTGCCCGCAAAACCGCTTCCGATTTCAAAACCTTTCACCGCCGGCAACGACAGCATCGCCTTCGCCAGATCCGCATCGAGCCGGTCGAACACCGGTTCGCCCAATCCCGCCGGCACGCCGCGCACGCGGCACCGGATCACGCCGCCGACGGAATCGCCCGCCGCGCGCACTTCCCTGATGCGCCCGATCATCGCCGCCGCCGTTTCCCCGTGCGGGCAGCGCACGGCGTTCGCCTCGACCTCCGCCAGCGACGGAAATTCCAATCCGGCCAGGACGTTTTCCGGCACGGCGATGTCCTGCACGCGCGTCACGAATGCGCGGATTGCCACGCCCTTTGACGCCAGAATCTTTTTCGCAATCGCGCCCGCCGCCACGCGCCCGATTGTTTCGCGCGCCGAGCTGCGTCCGCCGCCGCGATGGTCGCGCACGCCGAATTTCGCCTGGTATGCGAAGTCCGCGTGCGACGGCCTGAACTTCCCGCGCATCCCGTCGTACGCGCCCGGACGCTGGTCGGCGTTGCGCACCAGCATGGCGATCGGCGCGCCCGTTGTCCTGCCCTCAAAAACGCCCGACAAAATTTCCACGGCATCGGCTTCCTTGCGCGGCGTCACGATATCGCTTTGCCCCGGACGCCGCCGGTCGAGTTCGGCCTGGATTTCCTCCGCCGTGACGGGCAGCAACGGCGGACACCCGTCGATCACCACGCCCACTCCCGCGCCGTGGCTTTCCCCCCAAGTCGAAATTGCGAAGACTTTTCCGAAACTGTTTGGCATCGTGCGGCAAGCACATTGCGCCCGGCCATGACCCGCAAACTTAAACTGATGTCACCAGTGTGGCTTCTCACGCGGGCGCGGCCTGACACAAGGACACAAGTGACCGACACCGAGAAATCCGTCCCTGGGAGCGCGGGCATCCTGCCCGCGAAACATCGTGCACCCGCTTCTTGTATTTCGAAAACACAGCGCGTCGCGGGCAAAAATGCCCGCGACGCGCGCCCAAGAGCGTTCCCAGGCACTGCCGCGTAACATCAGTCAAATAAGCAGAACAAACAGCAAGATAAACAGGGACAGGTTCTGTACATTGAGCATATATTAAAAGTTGACACTTAAACTTCATGAAAAAAGGAGTGCGTGTAATATTTTACATATCAATATCTTATGCTATTTTACATGCGAGATCAGACCCTGCGAAATCCGCCTGCCGCCTGCCGCATACCATCAGCTTGTTATTCGAATCCGAATCCCTTTTTTGCAACGGCATCGCGGAGCCTGATCGCGGAACTTCCGCCCAATTCCTGGCGCCTCCAATTCCTGGCGCATGGCACAACTTTGGCCCACGCCCAGCGCAACTCCCGCCCTTTGGCCGGCGTCTTGCCTCACCTCGCACACCTCCTCGCAC
>JAISGL010000244.1 GCA_031263125.1 Opitutaceae bacterium
GGCCGGTGTTTGGCAGGGCGGTAGCGCTGGGGCAAGCCGGAGGCTTGCCAGATATTAGCCGGTGGTTGAGCGAGGCTTGGCGAGCGACACCACCGGATAGTGGTTTGTGGGAAAACAGCATCCCGGAGGGATGCCAGAGGCGCGTACCATAGTGTCTGGCATCCCTCCGGGATGCTGTGCTGTTTATGTTGGGTTCCGGTGGTGTCGGTCGCGTTGCGACCTCAACCACCGGCTTATCTCTGGCAAGCCTCCGGCTTGCCCCGGCGCTACCGCTAAAAATCAAGGAATATTACCAACTGATATATTCAAAAGAACGTATGCGAATTTTCACGCGTTATGGGATACTAGGCAACCTCTTCGAGGTTGTGACAATTTTATCTTCTTTCCCAGGGTAGCGACTGCGTCGCAACCCTGGGCTTCACTAGGAAACGGCTTCGCCGTTTTGCGCCCTTCGGCACTCTCCCTTCGGCACTCTCCTTTCGGCACTCTCCCTTCGCTTCTGCTCCGGGTCACTCACTTGATTGCTACCTTTCGCAATTGCACCCTATTATATCTTTGACCGGGAAATGATATTACATCACCCGCATCAAAATCATATACAGCGCCGTGCCTGAAAAGATGCTGATGAGCGGGTTCCGTTTCCAGATATGCAGCGCGGCGGTCACGATGACGCCCGCCGCCGCGGGGACTGCGTGCGGAATTTGCCGCCACCCGACATCCTTCAGGCAATACACAACGAGAATCGTCATGGTCATCGGCGGAATATAACGTTGCATACAGGTTATCCCCGGCGACGGCGGCCGGTTTTTGAAAAACAGAAACGGCGCGGCGCGCGTGAAGACGGTGACCGCCGCGGCAATGCAGGTCGCGATGACCACTTGTGTCATGTTCAACATGGTTCGGTCCGCCTTCTGAGAATCATGATGCCCGCGACAGTCAGCGCGAACGCGAATGAAAGAACAAGCATGT
The DNA here is from genome assembly GCA_031263125.1 of Opitutaceae bacterium. Classification (GTDB taxonomy): domain Bacteria; phylum Verrucomicrobiota; class Verrucomicrobiia; order Opitutales; family Opitutaceae; genus Ereboglobus. The sequence goes on from JAISGL010000244.1 coordinate 970, forward strand.
GCTTCGGCCCGGCAACGACGAGCGCGATGGCGGCGCACGCGGCGGCGATGAAAAACGGGAGTTTGTCCCGGCAGTGTTTCCACTGTTCAACAAGCAGCACCGTGAAAAGCGACGTGAGCGCAAAATCGACGCCGGCGAAATCAAACGGAATTGCCGCGCCGATAAAATAACCCGCCAGTCCGCCGCATATCCAATAAAGCTGGTCGAGGAGCGTGATGTAGAAATACGTTTTCGGGCGGTTGAGTGTCGCGGGCACACTGACCGTGCTGAGCAGTCCGAAGGTTTCGTCGGTGAGTCCGAAAATCAGATAGGGCGTGTAGGGGCGCGTGCCCTTGAATTTTTCGAGCAGCGAAAAACCATACACCATGTGACGCGAGTTGATGAGAAACACCGCGATCGCGATTTCAAAATAACCGGCTCCCGCCGCGAACATGCCCGCGATGGCGTACTGCGCCGAACCCGCGTAAATCAGCACGCTGGTGAGCAGCACGACGTGCCACGGATATCCGCAATCATATACGATCAACCCGAACGCGCAGCCAATGGCCGGGTAGCCGAGCAGGAGCGGAATGGTGGTTTTTGCGGCGAAGGATTTTTCGGACATCGACAGGCGAAAAACTCACTTCGCGCGCGCGTTCGCCTTGAACACGCGCAGCAGGAAAATCAGGCTCGGGAAAATGATGCAGCTTCCGATCAGCAGCGCGAGCATGAGCTGCAACTGCGTGGCGGACGGCGCGGCGGCTTCATAAAAACTGACCGGACCGCCGGTCGTTATGAGCGCGTTGGGCGCGTAGAGCAGCCACCAGCCGAGGAGAATCATCGTCACCTGTCCGGCGGCAATCACACGGGCGAAAACGGTGTTGTGAAATTGTATGAATTTCCAGAGCGCGACAAACAGAAGCGTGGCGATGACAATCGGGGCAATCGCGAGCGGGCGTTCGAGGAAGGCGGCGAACAGGCTTTTGGTTTCGAGCAGTGACGCGAGAAAAACCAGACCGCCCGCGATGACCGTGAGCATGTTGAAAACAGCGGCGCGCTGCGTGAAGAGTTTTCCGAGGCCGGGGTCCTTTGTTTCGCCGACGAGATAAACGCTCGCGAGAAACGCGAAGATGCACACGACGAACACGCCCACGCAAAACGGATACAGGTCGAGCCACGGCAGGATGTACGCATGCCACGCGCCTGTCCCGGCGGGCGGGAGCGCGCCGGGCGCGATGATTGTGCCGCGGTTCAGCGCGCCCGCGATGATGCCGAGCCACATCGCCGTCCAGAGGCTCGATGCGCCGAAGAGCGCCGTGTAGACACGTTGCGATTTTTCGTCCCACACCGCGTCGTAGTAGCGAAAACTGAATGTGGCGCCGCGCACGACGATGCCAACGAGGAGCGCGAGCAGCGGCGCGTGCAGCGAGGTCATGAGCGTGGTGAACACGTACGGAAATCCCATGAACAGGATCACGATGATAATGATGAGCCAGACGTGATTGGCCTCCCACACCGGCCCCATCGCGTGGCTGATGGTGTGTTTTTGCGCCTCGCGCAATCTGCCGGGGCGCATGGGCAGCAATTCAAGAATGCCCGCGCCGTAATCCGAGCCGCCGAGAACCACGTAGAGAAGAAGCGATGCGCCGATGAAAAAAATGAGGATGTGTGTCATGTTGCCAACCTTGAGAATTGATTTTTTTTGCGCCTATTCCTTTGGTTGCGGCTTCTCCGCACTGGGTTCGTCCGCGATTGCAAATTTCTTTTCCACGCCCTGGATTTGCCGCTTGAAAAGCCACAGCGTCGCGATGGCGAGAATCGTGTAGAGCACGAGGAACAGGTAGAAATGATACTGCATGCCGGGCACGGGCGTGACGGTGTCTTTCGTTCGCAGGATGCCTTGCACGATCCACGGTTGCCGGCCGACCTCGGTCACGACCCAGCCCGCCTCGATGGCGATGATTCCGAGCGGCGTGCAGATCACGAGCGCCTTCATGAACCAGCGCGGCCACCGGTTTCGTTTCAGGAAAACAAAATACAAAACCGCCATGAGCGCGAGGATGCCGCCGATGACGACCATGATTTGAAACGAGACGTGCGTGATGACGACCGGCGGCCAGTCCTCGCGGGGAAAGCGGTCAAGCCCGATGACTTCGGCGCCGGTGTCGTTGTGTACGAGAAAACTGAGTCCGCCGGGAATCTTGATCGCGTAGCGCATGGTTTGCGCGTCCACGTCCGGGATGCCGCCGATGACGAGCGGGGCGTTTGCGGATGTTTTGAAATGGCCCTCGGCGGCGGCGAGTTTGGCGGGCTGGTATTCGGCGATGCGCTGCCCGGCGAGGTGTCCGGAAACCGGCATGAGCAGCGACGCCACGGCGCCGAACGTGAGCGCGATTTTCATCGCGAGGAGATGCAGGTCGCGCGCCTTGCCGCGCATATAAAGCGCGGCGTGGATGCCGGCGACGCCGAAGCCCACGGCCTGGAGCGCGGCGAGTTGCATGTGGATGGTTTGGTGGAGCCAGGCTTTGTTGAACATCGCGGCCCACGGGTCGATGTTGCTTGCCACGCCCTCGGCCCAGTCGAAACCGGCGGGCGTGTTCATCCAGCCGTTGGCGGCAACGACGAAGATTCCCGACATGAAACCCGCGATGCCGACGACGAGGCCGGTGGTCCAGTGCAGCCACGGCTTCATGTGTTTCCACCCGTAGAGAAACGCGCCGATGGCGACCGCCTCGAGAAAGAACGCCGAGCCTTCCCACGAAAACGGCATGCCGATGATCGGCCCGGCGTGTTTCATGAAGCCGGGCCAGAGCAGGCCGAGTTGAAACGAAATCACCGTGCCCGAGACCGCGCCCACGGCAAAGAGGATGGCGACACCGCGCATCCACATTTTTGTGAGTTCGAGGTGCATCGGCTTTTTCTTTTTGAGCCAGAGCCAGTGGGCCGCGGACATGAAGAACGGCATGGTCATTCCAATCGACGCGAAGATGATGTGGAATCCCAGTGAGAAAGCCATCGTGGAGCGTGCTGCAATCAAGTCATCCATGACGCCGGAGGTTGCCACGCAAATGTGCGGATGTAAAACAATTTTAAGCGTGGTCGCTTAAGCATGGTCGCGTGCCAACCGCCATCGCCATTACTCGCTGATGTCACGCAACCGGCCAATCCTGGGAGTGCGGGCATCTTTGCCCGCGATGCGTGTTTGAAAAACAAGAAGCGGGCGCATGGCGTTTCGCGGGCAGAGATGCCCGCGCTCCCAAGATTGGCATTCGCGCGGCATTCACTCAATCGCGGGTTTCGGGTTTGTTTTAATGGAGGAAAAACGCACCTGCGCCTTTTGCATCCATGCGAAACCCACCGGTCGCGTAACATCAGTTACTCAGATAATTTTTCAAATCGACGATACGCGCGCATCATCGCAATATACCATGTCATCGCGCCTCCTCGCACCTCCTCGCACCTCCGACGCAAACGCGCCGGAAGCCCGTCACGCGGCAACCCGAAATCCCACACGCCTAAAATCCCACACGCCCGATCTCCCGCGCCCGAAATCTCACATCCGAAATCCCACACGCCATGAAAACCAAAATCACCCTTGCCTCCGGCCTGCTTGTTTTGGCCGGCCCGCTCGCCGTCGCCGCCGCGCAAAACACCCGTCCCAACATCGTCTTCATCCTCGCCGACGATCTTGGAATCACCGACATCGGCGCGTATGGCGCAAAATTCTACGAGACGCCCAACATCGACCGCCTTTTCGCGGACGGCATGCGCTTCACAAACGCCTACACGCCGGTCTCGATATGCTCGCCCGCGCGCGCTTCCGTGATGACCGGCAGGCACCCGCTCAAGCTCGGCATGTGGAACCATCACCACCACATGCCCCCGGATTCCGTCACGGTCGCGCATCGTCTCAAAGACGCAGGTTACGCCACGTGGCACGTTGGCAAATGGCATTGCGGAGGCCCGGCCAGCAACACGCTTCCGCAGCAAATGGGCTTCGACGTCAACATCGCCGGCTGGGAGGCGTGGGCGCCCGCCACTTACTTCTGGCCTTACAAACGCGACAGGAACCGGCCCATTGAAAAAGTGCCAACCCGCTCCCGCGTTCCCGGCCTTGAGGAAGGCGGACGCGAGGGCGAATACCTCACCGACCGCGTGACCGACGAAGCCATCAAACTCATCAACAACCACACCGCCGCCGGCACGCCCTTTTTCCTAAACCTCTGGCATTTTGCCGTGCACACGCCCATCGAGGCCAAACCGGAAAAAATCGAGAAATACCGCCGGAAAGCCAGACGCCACGCCGATATGCGCATGGAGTATCTCTACGACGCCAAAGGCACCCGTTACATCGAAAACCCGAACATGCACGAACAGATTCCCGTCTACGCCGCCATGATCGAAAGCCTCGACGAAAGCGTCGGCAGGATTGTGCAGACGCTCAAGGACAAGGGCGTCTATGAAAACACACTGATCATATTCTATTCCGACAACGGCCCCCTGACGGACAGATTTATAAAAACCCCCTGGCGCGGCGGCAAAAACTCAACCTACCAAGGCGGTGTGCGCATGCCCGCCACCCTTGTCTGGAGCGGCAAAATAAAATCCGGCGTGCAAAATGACACCGAAATCAACATCTACGATCTCCCCTATACGATGCTTGACGCCGCCGGCTCCGCGTTCCCTGAAAAATACGACGGCGACGGACTCTCGCTGCTCCCCCTCGCCCTTGGAAAACAAACGCGCCTGCCGGACAGAAATTTCGTCTGGTATTTCCCCAGCACGCGCATGCACTGGGGACAATACGCCAGCGCCGCCATGAAGGACGAAAACAACTGGAAATATCAAATGCTCTTCAACGGCGACACCGACGAACTCTACGACCTGAACACCGATCCGGGCGAGACGAACAACCTCATCGGGCAACACCCCGAAAAAGCAAAGTCGATGGAGTCGGCCTTGCGGGCGCGGCTGAACAAATATTATACAAACATGCCAAAGCCCGACGAAATCTATATAGAAAACGTGGAGCGCCGCCTCCGCGGCGAACCCGCGCTGCCGGTGACGGACCGCAACTATTAATCCGCCGCCGCCACGCATCCCGCGCCGGTTTCGCTTAAGGGCACTTTGAAAAATTCACCACGGAGAACACGGAGTTTCAAACCGGAAAATAATGTTTTGTTATTGAATGACAAGCAGATGAATATGAATTTTATAAAATTTTCCTCTTTCCGGACTCCGTGTTCTCCGTGCTACTAACCTTAAGCATTGATTTTTTTGCATATGATTTCCCTATGAGGCAATTAATAAACATTCCATTTCCGGTTGCGGCTTCACCGCGCCAATTCCAGAAGAGTCACAGAG
>JAISGL010000261.1 GCA_031263125.1 Opitutaceae bacterium
TGGTGTGTTTCGAAAATGCATCGCGGGCAAAGATGCCCGCGCTCCCAGGAACGGACTTCGCGTAACATCAGTTATTATCCTTTTGCAAACCCCCGAAGCACAGGGGAAGGGGATTCAAACTGACTGCCTCCAAATCAACTGAAAATGGAGCGGGCGAAGAGACTCGAACTCTCGACGTCCACCTTGGCAAGGTGGTGCTCTACCAACTGAGCTACGCCCGCAAAAGTGAATTTGCAGGAGTGAAAAGTAAGCGACCAAGTGGCGTCGTCAATAGCAATTTTGGGAGATTTTTTGGGGAGGGCGCATCTCAAAAACCGGACAAGAGGAAGGAACATTAAGGAGAGGATAGATGTATAAGGAGGGGCTATTATTATACAAGATATTGATGTTAAAAGAGATGAAGAAGGCAGGTTAAGCAGGGTAAGCAGAAGTGTGCCTGTATGTGAGAGGGTGGATTGAATAAGGCAGGAGAGTTGCAGATGGCTGGAGCAGATGGAGGAGCAGATGAGCGAGGGAGGGAATACAGGAAACGCCGGGCAGATGGAAGAGATGATAGGGAAGAGAAGCCGGGAGCTGTCGAGGGTGGCGCTGGAAGAAATGATGCGGACGATCGAGAGCCGGTTCGGGCCGGTGAAAGTGAGCAGACAGAGGGGATGGTGCGCGGGATGTCAGGAGTGGATGTATCCGGCGGACCATGCGCTTGGTCTCACGCAAGGCGGATGCACACCCGGAATGCAGGAGATGGCGGCGTTGATGGTGAGCAAGATGCCGACTGGGGAAGCGAACGGGGTAATGGAGAAGATAAGCGGGGTGGGGATGTCGAGGGCGAGGCTGGACTTGGACCGTGAGGCCAGAAGACAAGGACAAGGATAAAGGGCGCGGCGCGAGCGAGCCAGACTGGATGCGCAGATGAGCACAGCTGAAGGCGTCGGGCAGATGGAGGGCGAGCTGCCGCAAGAGCCGTTCACGCTGGTCATGGAAGTGGACGCATGGAACATCCGGGAGCGAGACAAGGATTGGGGGCGCAGCGAAGAGCTTCGGAAGGAGGGGCGATGGCATCTTCTCTTCCCTCACTCCATCAATCCCGACTCCCCTCCCAACCTATCCAGAAATTGAGATGCACCCCGCAATCGCACCTGTCCGCACCTGTCCGCACCTGTCTGCATTTGCTCTCGACTTCGCCTGGGCGCGAGGCCAGCTTTTGCGCGAACTCCCCGCAATTCCATGTCTCTTTGGTTTTCGATTCGCGCATCGATCCGCGCGTTGCCGTTCTGGCTCTCACTGCTGGTATTGTTTCCGGCGTGTTTCGACACGCTGTTTTGTTTTGCCGGTGAAAATCCCGCCGTCCGCATCGAACAGCTCCGCGCCGAGATAAAACGGCACGACGAGCTTTATTATAAAAAAGCCTCGCCGGAAATTTCCGACACCGCCTACGACGCGCTCAAGCGCGAGCTTCGCGAACTCGAGGCCGCGCATCCCGCGCTGGCGACCGCGGACTCCCCGACGCGCCGCGTCGATGATGATGCGCCCGACACATTCTTCCGGCACCACCCGCACCGGGCGCCGATGCTCAGCCTCGACAACACCTACACCGAGGCCGACATCCGCGCCTTCGACCAGCGTGTGCGCAAACAACTCGCCGCGCGCGCAACGTCCGCCGCGTTTCCCGCGCCGCGCTACACCATCGAGCCGAAAATCGACGGCGCGGGCATCAGCCTGGTTTACGAACGCGGCAAACTCGTCCGCGTTCTCACCCGCGGCGACGGCTCGGGCGGCGATGATATTATCGCCAACACGCGCGCCATTTCGGAACTCCCGCAACAACTTCGCGACGATGGCGGCGGCCTGCCCGAGCTTGTCGAAATTCGCGGCGAAATCTACATGGCCTTCGCCGACTTCGAGCGCATCAACGAACAACGCGCCGCCGCCGGCCAGCCGCTCTTTGCCAATCCGCGCAATCTCGCCGCCGGCACCATGAAACTCCACGATTCCGCGGAAGTCGCGAATCGCGCGCTTCACGTTTTTGTTTACGGCGTCGGTGTGTGCGAACCGGGCGCGGCCATGCGCGCGCCGATCACCACGCAGCGCGATTTGCTCGAACGTTTCCGCGCGTGGGGCCTGCCCGTCATCGAAAAATACTGGCTCGCCGACACGCCCGTCGCGCTCGTCGCGGCAATCGCCGAACTCTCCGAACTTCGCGCAAAACTCGCGTATCCAATCGACGGCGCCGTTGTGAAAGTCGACGACTTCGCCTCGCAACAAATCCTCGGCTCGCACGCCACCGCGCCGCGCTGGGCCATCGCCTACAAATACACGCCGAAAAGCGTCGAGACCCGCGTGCGCGCAATCACGCTCCAAGTCGGCCGCACCGGCGCGCTCACGCCCGTGGCCGAACTTGATCCCGTCGCCTTCGCCGGTTCAAAAATCAGCCGCGTCACGCTCCACAACACGCAGGAACTGCTCCGCAAGGACGTGCGCGCCGGCGACGTTGTCGTGATCGAAAAAGCCGGCGACATCATCCCCGAAATCGCACGCGTGAAAATCGAGGCGCGTGCCGCCGGTTCCGCCGCACCCGCGCCCGCGCCTTTTGCGCTTCCGGAAAATTGTCCTGAGTGCGCGACCTCGCTCGTCGCCGAAAACGACGCTGCGAATCACGCTTTGCTCCGTTGCCCGAATCACGATTGCCCCGCGCAAGTGAAAGCGCGCATCGCTTACTTCGCGTCGAAGGCATGCGTGAACATCGCGGGCCTCGGTGATTCCACCGTCGGGAAACTTGTCTCGCAAGGTCTCGTGCGCGATGCCGCCGGCCTCTACGATCTCACGCCGCGACAAATTTCCACGCTCGATGGCTTCGGCGAAAAATCCGCCGCGCGCCTCCATGCCGCGATTGCGGCCAGCCGTCGCGCCGAGCTGTGGCGCGTGCTTGTCGGCCTGGGCATGCCCGACGTTGCGACATCGCGCGCAAAAACCCTCGCGAAGCATTTCGATTCGCTCGCCGCGCTCGCCTCCGCCGACGAGGCGGCGATTGCCCGCCTGCCGGGAGTCGGCAAAAAAGCAGCCGCGAACATCGCCGCCTGGCTTGCCGATCCGTCCAACCGCGCGATGGTCGGACGGATTGAAAAACACCGCGCCGACAGCCGGCGCCCGCGGTGATGCCATCACCCTCATCCGGTCAAAAATATAACAACGCGCTCGCTCTCCAATATTAATGCCTGATGTTACGCAGCGCATACGTAGCGCAGGCTGCCAAGCCTGCTGACGAGGCGAAGCCTCGCCCGGTTTGAAAAAAAACGAACACCCGGCGGCGTGCGGCAGGCAAAGCAGGCTTGGCAGCCTGCGCTACGTATACGCCGCGTAATATCACTTCTTAACTGATGTTACGCAGCCGGCAGATTTCGTAGGGCCTGACCTTGTGTCAGGCCGCGCTTGCGTGGGAGGCCACACTGGTAATTCGCGGCCTGACACAAGGTCAGGCCCTACGTGCTGCGTAACATCACTTCTTAATAAATTTCCGGCTCGCCCGTATATGAGACATGCCTACATTCCATTTCATGAAAACCCCTCCGCTGTTCCGTCCCTGTGCAACGCTCTGCGCAACACTCGCCCTGTTCGCATCAATCGCCGCCGCGCCGCCGGCACGCGCGCAAATCACGCTCAACGTCGCCGACCCGGACGCCGGACGCGTCACCGTCCAGTCCGCCGCCATCTCCACCGAAATCATGGGACGCATCGCCGTGACAACCTGCGACCTCGTTTTCGCCAACCCCAACGACCGCGTGCTCGAAGGCACGTTTGAGTTTCCGCTCCTCGACGGCCAGCGCGTCGTGCGCTTCGCCCTCGACATCGACGGCGCGCTCCGCGAAGCCGTGCCGGTCGAAAAGGAAAAAGGCCGCGTCGTCTTCGAGGAAATCGAGCGCCGCCGCGTCGACCCCGGCCTGCTCGAACAAACCGCCGGCAACAATTACCGCGCCCGCATTTTCCCGATTCCCGCGCGCGGCACGCGCCGCATCGTGATCGCCTATCAGGAGGACCTGCTCGCTTCCGCCTCCGCCGCCGCGAATACCGCGCCGCGCTACCGGCTCGCGCTCGATTTCCCCGACGCGCTCAAAACCTTCGCCCTCACCGCGAGCGTCTTCTCCGCGCCCGGCGCGAAACCCGCCACGGCCACCACCACGCTCGCGCTCGAACTGCCCGCGTGGCGCGACGGCCGCGTGATCAGCGTGAAAAAGGAAAACTTCATCGCGCGCGGCGTGCTCGAACTCGAATTGCCCGCGACATCCGCCGCCGCCGGCGAACGCCCCGCCGTCATCACGCAAACTTTCAACGGACGCGAATACTTCTATGCCGAGGCCGCGCTTTCGCTGCCCGCGATAGCTCCGAAGCCGCGTGTTTTGCCAAAACGGATGGGTTTGTTATGGGATGCCTCCGCTTCGGGCCGGACGCGTGATCATGAGCGCGAATATGCCCTGCTCGACGCGTGGTTTGCCGAAGTGCGCAATGTCGAGGTCCGGCTCGTCTGCCTGCGCGACACCGCCGCCGCGCCGGTCGCCTTCAAAGTGCGCGATGGCAAATGGGCGGAGCTTCGCGCCGCGCTCGAAAAAACAATCTACGACGGCGCGACCTCCTTCGACGGCCTCGCTGACGACGCCTCCGTGGACGAGTGGTTGCTCTTCTCCGATGGCCTCGTGAATTTTGGCGTCACCCAGACGCTTGAAAAACTCCCGCTCCGCGTGCCCGTGCACACGGTCAATGCCAGCGCCAGCGCCGCCCCCGCGTTATTGCGCAAACTGGCGGTGGGCAGCGGAGGAGAGTTTGTCGACTTGATGGCAATCGGCGCCGATGCCGCGCGATTTCGTTTGCGCTGGCATTCGCTGAGCATCGTGGCGGTGGAGCGCGACCCGGAGGCGGTCGCGCACGTTTTCCCCGAGGCCGGAACCCCTTTGCCGGATGGACAAACGATAATCGTAACCGGCGTTCTTCGAAAAGCCGCGGCGACTGTTCGCCTGAAAATTGGATATACCGGCGGTTCGGTATTGGGGACCGTCGAAGTGCCCGTCAAATCCGGCGAAAACGCCGGCTCACTCGCCGCCCGCGCGTGGGCCGTGACGAAGATCGATTACCTGACCGCCGCCGCCGGCGACAACCGCGAGGACATCCGCCGCACGAGCCGCGAGTTCCGCATCGTGACGGCGGACACATCGCTGATCGTGCTCGAAACGCTCGACGACTACATCCGTTACGACATCGAGCCGCCGGCGGAATTGCGCGACGCATGGCTACAACACCGCCGCGCAACCGACGCGACTTTCAACAAAAACCGCGAGCAGCAAATCGAGCGCATCGTGGGGTTGTTCAATGAGCGCGTGAAATGGTGGGAGAAGAAATTTCCGAAGGACACGCCGAAGGCGACTGTGAACGGGAAAAAAGAAGGAGAGACGGAAATGGTCAGAGTAGGTGGAGTGGGGCAGCATTTCTTCCTTGAAGATGCAACCACAGCGCGCCGGCGCGGAGCGGCAACCGGTGAACAAGCGGAAACTGCGCGGCGCGACTCGATTCGCGAGGAGCGGACACGACGCACGCCTGTCCGTCCCCCGCCGGATCAAACGGGAATCACGACAGTCACATTGGGCGACGATTATCAGGTTCAGGCAGCGCCTGCTGCGGTTGTTGATGAGATTGTTGCATTGGATGCCTTCATGGTCGTCAGTGAAGAATCGGTCAGAAGACGCACATTACGCGAAAGCTCGGCTGGCAAAACTGCCGCTGCAACATCCGACGCCTCCATCGCCCTCCAACGCTGGTCGCCCTCGGCGAGTTATCTCGACCACCTGCGCCGCGTGACGGCGGCGGAGCGGTTTTCCGTTTATCTCGAAGAGCGCGCCGACCACGCGCGCGAGCCGGGTTTTTATCTCGATGCCGCCGGATACTTTTTCGACGAAGCCAAGGACACGCTCGCCGCGCTGCAAATCCTCTCGAACCTCGCGGAACTCGGATTGGAGGACGCCGCATTGCTGCGCGTGCTCGGTTACCGGCTCGTGCAGGCGGGGCGGCCCGACCTTGCGCTGCCGGTGTTCGAGCGCGTGCTGAAAATTCGTGGCGAGGAGCCGCAGAGCCGCCGCGACCTCGCGCTCGTGTGCGCGAAACTCGGGCAATACCAGCGCGCCGTGGATTTGCTTTGGGAAGTCGTCAGCCGCAAATGGGACGACCGCTTCCCCGAAATCGAGATGATCGCGATGGAGGAATTGAACGCCATCGTGGCGACGTGCGGACAAAAGCCCGACGTGTCGAAAATCGACGCGCGCCTGCTCAAAAACATGCCCGCCGGCCTGCGCGTCATCCTGACGTGGGACGCCGACAACTGCGACATCGACCTGTGGGTTGACGACCCGAATGGCGAGCGCGCCATCTACGACCACCCGCTCACCTACCAGGGCGGACGCATGTCGCGCGATTTCACCGGCGGCCACGGCCCCGAGGAATTTTTGGTGCGCGACCCCAAGCCCGGCAAATACACGGTGCGCATCAATTATTTTGGCGAAAGCGCGTCCACGCCGCTCGGCCCCGTGACGGCGCAAGTGCGGCTCATCACCGATTTCGGCACGCCGCAAGAAAAGGAACAGCTCATCACCGTGAGCCTCGCGGACAAAAAAGAAACGCTCGAAATCGGTTCAATCGAAGTCGCGCCGTGACCGTGGCGCAGGCGAGGCGCGATCATAGCGCAGGCGTGGCACAACCGTGGCGTAGGCGGGCGCGGGCGTGGTGTGGGCGTGGTGTGGGCGGGCGCGGGCATGGCGTCATTTTGTAGGGCCTGACCTTGTGTCAGGCCGCGAATTACCAGTATGGCCCCCACGCACCAGTATGGCCCCCACGCATTCGCAGTCCGACACAAGGTCAGACCCTGCGAGCCACGTAACATCAGTGAAATATTATAAGCTGATATTACAGAGAGATTTTTTGGCAGGGCGATCTCGCCGAAATCGCCGTGTTCGTCGCCCGTGACTCTCAGCGCTCTTGGCGAGACCGCCCTGCCAAAGTCCTGCCGTCCGCATAACATCAAGGACTCGGCCCTAAATAAATTGCCATTTATGAGGAGTCAATGAAGCGATCACGTTGATGGCGGCGGCAGCCGCGATGGTGACGAATCATTTGCGCAAACCGGTGCGCTTCCGCCTCTCTTTGGCGAATTCATTTTAGCCGAGTCCTTCAGTTATAAAGGCGAAGTGACCTGCCGCAAACACCCCGATCACAACCCGAAAAACGCGCGTGCGTTTTGCGTGCTGACACGGGCGAGTTCGTCGAATGTCACGCCGAAAACTTTCGCCGCCGCATATTCTGCGGTGTGACGCACGAATGCAGGCTCGTTGGGTTTTCCGCGATGCGGCTCGGGCGTCAGATAAGGTGCGTCCGTCTCGACCATGAAACGTGACAGCCCCTGCTCGATTGCGGCTTCGCGCACGGTCGCGGCGTTTTTGTAAGTGAGCACGCCGGTGAACGACCCGCGCCCGCCGCGCCGCGCCAGTTCGCGCATCCGCGGCGCGTCCTCGACGAAACAATGAAACACCACGCGCGTCCAATCCACGCCGCTCGCGTCGATCATTTGCACGCACTCGTCAAACGCGCCGCGTGAGTGAATCACAACCGGACACGCCAGGCCGCGCGCGATTTCCAACTGCGCCGCAAACGCCTCGCGCTGCCACGCGAAAATCCGCCCGGCGAGCGCGGCATCGTTTTTCGGCAAATGAAAACGGTCCAGCCCGCACTCGCCCAGCGCGACGGGAAGCGGATCATTTTCATGACGCATCCAAAACCGCCCGATCTGCGCAATCTCGCGCTCCCAGTTTTCATCAACCGAGCATGGATGCAGCCCGACCGAATAATGGACAACCCCGCGATGTTCCGCCGCGAGCGAGCGATAAAGCGTCCAGTCTTCCGTCGAAGTGCCGATGGTGATCATGGCTTCGAGGCCGGCCTCGTGAGCGTGCGCGAGCGCGGCAGGCAGGATGCCCTTGCGGTGGAAGGATTCGAGGTGTGTGTGCGTGTCGATGAGAGACATAAACGAAGCACAGACAATCCTGTCCACGCGGCTTGTGGAATGCTGAAATAGCGCGAATGGCGGCATGAATGATGGCATGAATGACGGCGGCGTGAATGGCGGCGCAGACAGCAACGGATTGTCCGTGCTGCTTTAAATACAATGGCGCATGGCATCGCGTCGCGAGGCGGGGCTTTATGCGTGTTTGGACTTGGCCATCGCGGACCATCCATGCCTGCCCCCCCCAGCGGTTTTTACGCCAAATCATCCACGTGTTACTTCCGCTGGGCGAGGGGCGGGTGCTGGCCCCGTTCATGGGTTCCGGTTCGTCCGTCGCCGCCGCCATCGCCATCGGCTACCGGGCAATCGGCGTCGAACTGGATGACGCTTATTTCGAAATGGCCTGGTGCGCAGTCCCGCTGCTCGCGGCAATTCCTGTAACCGAGGACACACCACCGATTTTTCAGGAGACAAATACTTTTCCCGAAATGACAGTATTGTTTCAAGAAGCGTGAAATTGCGAAAGTGGCTAAAAATATTCAGATTGGATTTTTAAGTTTTATCACTGATGTTACGCGACCGGCAGGATTTTGTAGGGCCTGACCTTGTGTCAGGCCGCGAATTACCTGTGTGGCCTCCCACGCGAACGCGGCCTGACACAAGGTCAGGCCCTACGCACCGCGTAACATCAGTTTTATCATATCAAAGCTGCGAGCGTTCCGGGTTTTATCGAAGCGCCGGGATAATGGGCAAGGATTTGGGCTTTCAGGCTGCGAAGAAAATTCGCTGGGCCAAACTCCGCCATTGGTATGCGATGGTTTTGCCGCGCATGGGCGATGCTTTCGTCGGTGACGATAAACACGCCCGCATCATACAATCGTGCGCCCACGCTCTGCTTGAGAAAAAGTCGGTAGCGTTCCGCATATGACGGGCCTGCAAATACCGGCTTGCCGGTGTTTCCGGCACCTCGAAACGATTCCATTGCCAGAAAATGCGGTTGCTTGATTTGGACAGGCTTGTTGTCGGCGTCTTCTTTATAATTTCCAACAAACAAATATCCGCAGGGCAAACGCATCTAATTTTATAAAAAATAAATAAATTAACATGTTGCCATATGGCGAGATATGTGATCTTTTCATTTTCACCATGGAATCTCCCATAAAATTCTTCAAGAAGCTGAAAGACCCGCGCGTAGAGCGGACCAAACGTCATCACATGAATGCTATAATATTCATAACAATTGCAGCGGTAATTTGCGGGGCGCAAACCTGGCAAGATATCGCAAGTTATGGAAAAGAGAAAGAGTTATGGTTGAAACAGTATTTGCGTTTACCCAATGGGATACCGTCCCATGACACCTTCAACCGTTTTTTCAGCGCATTGGACCCAAAGCAATTGGAAGAATGTTTTTTGAAATGGGTCAGATCGGTTGTGCAATTAACCCACGGCGAAGTTGTAAGCATTGACGGGAAAACGCTTCGCGGCACCATAAGACAGGGAAACAAATCGTTTGTACATATGGTCAGCGCATGGGCCAGTGCAAACAATATGGTGTTGGGACAAGTGAAAGTGGATGATAAATCGAATGAGATAACAGCCATTCCCAAATTGCTTGAAGTGTTGGAATTGAACGGCTGCATTGTCACGATAGATGCAATGGGTTGCCAGGCCGACATCGCCAGGAAAATCGTCCAGAAAGGGGCCGATTATATATTGGCGGTGAAGGGAAATCAGCCCCGGCTGGAGGAGGATATCAAAACTGTCGTGAACGAAACCAAGCCATCGAGCCAGTCGGAGCACACGGAAAGGGGACATGGGCGCGTCGAAAAACGATCCTGTTTTGTCTATGACAATCTGTCAGTTATGGAAACGAAGGAACGGTGGGCCAACCTTGCAAGTGTGGTGAAAATCGTCTCGGAGCGTTATGTGGAAGCCTCAGGCAAGCATGAAATTGAAACACGCTTATATATCGCCAGTTTTTTGGAGGAAGCAGGGAACATGTCACAAAACATTCGCTCGCATTGGGGAATCGAAAACAAACTGCACTGGTCACTGGACGTATCTTTCAACGAAGATCAAAGCAGAAAAAGAGCAGGTTACTCCGCGCAAAATTTCTCAACAATCACGCGCATCGCATTAAACCTGCTTAAAAACGACAAAACCAAAAAACGCAGCATCAGAGGCAAACGCTTGGATGCCGCTTGGAATAATAATTATCTACTTCATATTCTCCAAAATTAGATGCGTTTGCCCTGCAAATATCCGAGCCACGGACGCGGTTGCTGGCGCTCGAAATCTGACTGCGCATAGGTCACCTAAAAATCATGCGCGTTGCCGATGCTCTCTTCGAGCCGGTTGTTTTGATTGTTTCCAATACTCTTGTCCTGTGACTTGAACTCAACGGCTGCGTAGAGCGTGGTCTGCCCATCGTCACCGGGCGCGGGATGGAAGCGGCTGTTTCCGAGCACGAGCAAATCCCAATTTTTTGAAGGACGGAAATAAGAGGGTAGTATTGACGGGGCGTTCGTGAGGTGACCGCCAAGAAAAACATGCCCCGGCTTCACGCCAAGTCCGATGAGGAAATCGCGCAGTGTGTTCGCAAAACCATCCATCGTTTTGCCATGCAAATTGGCATCGCGTGTGCCTCCTTGTTTTTTGGTCGTTTTTTTCGCCGGTGAGGATTGCTTTGACTTCCACCAATGGCGCACTGCTTTATAAAAAATATCCGTTTCGGAAATTGATACTGGCAATGACTGCGTTGGTTTTTTATTTGCGCGGGACATGCGAAATTACATTGGAATTTTGTCTATTTTATAAATATCAAAAGCTGTTTGTGTCGCAAGCCTGGCATCTTGCATATCAAAGGCCCTGCGCAATGCCTTCGTCTGGGCGGCTGAAATCGCGTCGGGCGGGGGAACACGGATGCGCCTCAAATATTGCGCTTGGAAACGATAATAACCGCCCCGCATTCTCACCCCGTAGCTTCGCACAAAAAACTCGCCGACCTCCGACATGAGGAGCGCCCCGAGCACGCGCAAGTCCCATCGTTCGGACGTTACCCAATACAGATTGTGATGCGGATAGGTGCGACCTTCATCCAACGCGGGCAGCAGCCGGTCTTTGATATCAGCTATATAAAGTTTATCGCGTTTGAGCAGCGACAGGTTTACGCGGTCGATTGTCTTGTGCCAGCGCTCGGGATTGCCCTTTGCTGTGTGGCGCGATGCAAGCCGTGTTCGATGCGGCGCGAGATGCGCGGCAAGACGCGGGTAACCGGCCAGATTCACAAGCCCGTGTTCATTCCACGGATTGAGCAAATGATGCCCCGACCATTTTACCTGCCCGTCAACAAGATCGTCGCCCAGCGCAAGCGGAAGCATGCGCGATGGCTCGACATCGGGACATTCACCGGGGTTGGTTATGAAAATTTTATCGGCGCCTGTCGCCACGCCGATGCCGATGCGCGTGCCGGTCTTTTCGTCTTCGAGCAGGCGGAACTCCGCCTCAAGCCTTTTCAAAAGGGCCAGGGCTTCGGGCGATGCGCACGGCCAGGGTTCGTCGCCGCGAAACCATGTGTTGAAACGGGCGGCGCGCAAGACGGTGTTCGAGTGGGCCTCCGTCAAATGACCGAGCACGTAGGCGCGGTCGGCGTTTTCGATGCCCGGAAGCGCCTTGGCGACAACAACCGGACCTTGCGGCGCGTGCGTGATGACCGTGACCGCCGGATACGCGGAGACTTCCGACTCAAACGCATTCACATTATGCGCCTCGATGATGTAGCGGACGGCGTAGCCTTGTGTGGTGATGAACTCGCGAAGCGCGGCGCCGTAGTCGTTCAGCAGCCAGCGGTCGGC
>JAISGL010000273.1 GCA_031263125.1 Opitutaceae bacterium
CCTGACACAAGGTCAGGCCCTGCCAAAACTGGCCGCCGCGTAACATCAGATACAATCATAACCATGACTGCCCGAAACATGACTGCCATCCTCCTCCGCCCGACTCCGCGCGCGATCCGCGCCGGATTGTCCGCCCTCACGCTTGTGCTCGCGCTCGCCGCCACAGCGTCCGCCCGTGCTGGGAAATACGTCCACAAGCCCGGCCCCGACTGGGCGCCCTACGCGCACTCGGTGGAGATAGCGCCCGGAGGCGTGTTTGATTATTCGGCGAACCTCGACGCTCCCGCCGGCAAATACGGCGCGCTGCGCGCCACGCAAGCGGGACATTTCGAGTTCGAGAACCGCCCCGGCGTGCGCGCCCGTTTCTGGGGGCCGAACCTCACGTTCACCGCCAACTATTTCTCGAAAACCGAGGCCGGCCGCGTCGCCGACCGTTTCGCGCGCTCCGGTTACAACCTCGTGCGTTTTCACCATTTCGACCGCGACCTGGTGCGTGCCGGGAACAACTCCTGGGAACTCGATCCGGAAAAACTCGACCAGCTCGAATACCTTTTCGCCGCGATGAAAAAACGCGGCGTCCACATCACCATCGACCTCTTCAGCCACCGCTTCTTCAGTGACGCGGAGCGCGATGCCTTCGGCGTCACGCACAAGCACGTGAGCCACGCGATTTTCAAGGGGCTGGTGCCCATCTCGGAGGCCGCCTGGCAATCGTGGGCGCGCTACGCGAAAAACCTCCTCACGCACAAAAACCCATACACCGGCCTCACGTGGGCGGAGGACCCCGCGCTCATCGGCATCTGCCCGCTCAACGAGGACCAGCTCTTTAACCGCATCAGCGACCCCGAGGTGCTCGCCCTCTACAAAAAGGCGTTTGTCGAAACCGGGGCCGGCCCGGCGGCGGATGCCGGCAACCGCGCCGCGCCCGCGTGGAACCGTTTCATCATCGAATGCGAAATCCGCTCCGACGCCCGCATCTTCGCCTTCCTGCGCGGACTCGGCGTGAAGGCGCTCCTCACCGGCGCCAACTCCCAGAGCACGCAAAGCCAGGCGTTCCTGCGCGAGCACTACGACTACGTGGACAACCACGCCTACTGGGACCACCCGAAATTTCCTGAAAAAGAGTGGACGGCGCCCTTCGCGTTTCACCAGGGCAAGGCCACCGCCGGCAAGGTCTCCGAGCCGCGGCAACTTTTCGCCACGCGCGCCTTCGGGCGCCCCTTCACCGTGACCGAGTTCAACTTCTGCCGCCCCAACCGCCACCGCCACGAGGGCGCCGTGCTCATGCCCGCCTATGCCGGCCTCCAGGACTGGGACGCGCTCTGCAATTTCCAATACGCCAAGGATCGCGAGTCCGCCCTCGACGGCGCGATGGACAACTATTTCGCCCTCGCCAACGACCCCATCGGCAACATCGGCGACCGGCTCGGCGCCCTGCTTTTTTTGCGCGCCGACATCGCCCCCGCGCGCAACGCCATCGCGTGGGCCGCCCGCCCCGCGAGCGCCTTCAGCGACCAATGGCTGCGCTACCCCGACGCGTTTTCGTTTCTCGGCCTCGTCTCCCGGATAGGCGCCTTCACCGGCGAACCCGCGGACGTGCTTGCCCGCGCCCGCGCGGACAAGGCCGCCGGCATCACCGCCGTCGTCTTCGGCGAGGGCAAAAACATCCCGCCTCCGGACACGGTTCCCGCCGGCGCCTATCCGGCCAACGACAGGCTGCACACCGCGCTCCTGCGCGACGGCGTCCTGCCCGCCGGCTCCATCAATGCCGGCGCCACGCATTTCAAGAGCGACACCGGCGAAATCGAACTCAACACCGGCGCGGGTTTCCTGAAAGTCGTCACGCCGCGCAGCGAGCTTTTTGTCGTCCCCGCCCGCGCCGATCTCACCGGCGGCATTGTCTCCATCACGGGCAACACGACCGGAGCCGCCATCAACGTCGTCTCGCTCGACGGCAAACCGCTCGCCGAATCGCGCCGCATCCTCGTCACGCATCTCACCGACGCGATTCCGCAAGGCGCGACCTTCGGCGCGCCCGACCGCAAGCTCATCTACGAATGGGGCGCGGGGCCGCACCTCGTCCACCGCGGAGAGGCAAGCCTCACGCTTCGTCTGCCTGCCGCCGCCGGTGGCGAATGGAAAGCCTGGGCGGTGGACGCCACCGGCGCGCGCGTCAGGGAAATCCCATTACGCAAGGAGAACGACGTCTTCATCATGACCGTCGCCACCATCACGCCGGAAGGCACGCAACTCGCCTACGAACTTGCCCGGTAGCCCAATGATTCCCGCACGCCTCGCCCGCATCCTGATTCTCCCGCTCGCCGCGTCAGCCGTCGCCGGCGCCGCCACTTTTCCGGGCACGCCTGACTTTCCCAAGCCGGCGCCGGAAAAAGCGTTTGCCGATCTCAAAATCCTGCAACCCGACGGCTCCTCCTACCGCACGCCGCGTGAAGACTGGGAGGGCGCGCGCCGTCGCGCCGCCGCCGATCCCGCATGGAAAAAATGGACCGATGCACAACGCACCGCCGCCGATGCCTGGATGGCGCGCAACCGGGACCGCGCCGGTTGGGAAGCCGGCTGGAATCACGAATTCATCAGCCCCACCGATGGCGCATGGCTCGTCTGGACGCAGGACGTGCCGGGCGAGGACACCGCCTTTGTCAAAAGCCGCTCCGGCGAAAAAATCGCGGTGTCGGAAAACGGCACGCCCGCAATCTTTCGCGCATGGGTGGGCGCCTTCCGCAAGCAACACGCCCTCGAAATGGGAAAAATCGCCTCCGTGTATCAATTCACCGGGGACAACCGCTACGCCGAATGGGTGTGCGCGCAGCTCGATTTCTACGCCGCCAACTACGGCTCGTGGGGCGGGGGCGCGGCACAGCGCAAGGACTCGCACCTCGGTTATCAAAGCCTCGATGACGCCATAATCGTATCGCGCCTCGTGGAGGCCGCCCGGCTCGTTTTTGACTCCCCGGCGGCCACGCCCGCGCGACGCCGGGAGTGGTTCGGCAAACTCTTCAAGCCCGAGGTGGAGCTTCTCAACCGGAGCCGCCAGCTCATCCACAACATCGCGCTCTGGCAGCGCGCCACGCAGGTGAAGGTCGCGCTGCTCTACCGCGACGAAACCCTGCTGGAACAGGCGATGGGCGGGCGCTTCGGATTGCGCGAACAAATCCGCCGCGGTGTCACCAGCGACTATCTTTGGTTCGAGCAATCGATGGGCTACAACGATTTCATCATCATGGCCACCGCCCCGCTGTTCACCTTTGCGGGGCTGACCGGCCAGGCCGGACGCATCCGGGAGGAAGCCGCCATCGTGCAAAACCTCATGCTCGCGCCGCTCCTGCTCCGTTTCCCCGACGGCACGATTCCCAATCCCGCGGACAATGGGGACAGTGGAGGGCGTCCGCGCGCCCCCTCCGGCTGGCTTGCCCGCGCCTGCCGCATCTGGCCCACGCCGCTGGGCCTCGCGCTCGCCGCGAAGTCCGGTGAGCGTTCCGGTGAGCGTTCATGGGAATCCCTGCTCGATCCCCCGGAAAATTTCGCCGGCGCCGGAGGCGTCGGAGGCATCGAAAAGGCGTCCGATGCGCTGCCTCCCGTCGTCTCCCGCAACATGGAATCCACCCGTTTCGCGCTGCTCAAAAAAGGCCGCTGGCAGGTGTTTTTCCACTACGGGCAAATCGTGGAATCACACCGCCAGAGCGAGGCGCTCAACTGGTCCGCCTCGTTCGACGGCGTGGACATCAGTCACGACCCCGGCAATGTCGGCTACGGCGCGCAGAGCACCAAGTGGTATTACCGGCGCGGCCTCAACCACAACGTGCCGCTCATCGACGGCGAAGGACAGCGCGAGCGCGCATGGTCTCCGGGGGAGCTGGTGCGCTTTGACGCGGAGGCCGGCGTGATGGAGGCCGCCCAGCCCTTTTACTGGCCGTCCGGCGACACGCGCATGCCGCCGTGGGGTTGGGAAACCGCGCCGGAGTCGTTGCGCTCAGGCACGGGGGCCAAAGCCAGCCGGAGCCTCCGCATCGAGGGCGACGCGCTTGTGGAGGAAACCGGCATCGCCCTTGCCGCCGCCGGGGTGACGGCGCGTTTCGGCCTCGCCCTGCACTTGCAGGGAAAAGTGCTCCCCGCGCAAACGCTCCCCGCGCAAACGAACGGCGCGCAAACGGACGGCGCGCAAACGAACGGCGCCCCCGCATTCCGCGCGGTAAGCGAGGCGGAGTTCGTGAACGGACGCCCGAAAACATTTTCGTATTGGCGGGATGTGCGCGCCGCCTCCTGCCGGGACCGCGCGGCTGTTGATGTGCAGTTTGCCAGCGGCCTGGTGATGCGCGTGGAATTTGCCGTCCCCGGCGGCGGCGCGTTCACGCTTTATCAAGGCTCGTCGCCCGACCTGCCGCCCCCGGCCCGCCGCGCCGGTTTTTATCTGGAACTCGACGAGCCGCGCCCGGAGGCGAAGTTTGTCACAACAATCCGTCCTGTCCGCGCAGGCGACTGAATCAGCCGGCGAAATATATGCAATCCGTCATGAAACCCGCCATAAAAACCTCCTGTAAACACCTGCTTGCCCTGTCCGCCCTCGCGCTGGGCTGCCTCGCGGGCCGCGCCGCGCAAACCGCACTGTTCGACCCCGGCGCGCTCGCGCAGCCGCCCGCCGCCGAATGGGGGCCGCGCGACGGCCTCTCGCAACAAGTCTGGTATGCCGGCGTCCCCTTCCGCGGCAAACCCACCAGAGTTTATGCCTATGTTGCCCGCCCCGAAGGCAAGGGGCCTTTCCCCGCGATGGTGCTGCTCCACGGCGGCGGCGGACGCGCCTTTCGCGACTGGGCGGAGCACTGGGCGAGGCGCGGCTACGTCGCCATCGCCCCCGACCTCTCCGCTTGCGCCCCGAAGGACGGCGACACCGCTGCCTACGACCAGTTGAAAAAAGGCTCGAAAGCCACCCACCCCGACTCCGGCGCGACCATGGACAACGCCAGCATCTACATGGCCGCCGACACCGACGAAGCACTCCGCGACGGCTGGGTTTTCCACGCCGCCACCGCCGCCGTCCGCGCCCACTCGCTCCTGCTTTCCCTGCCCGAGGTGGACAAAAACCGCACCGGTCTCACCGGCATCAGCTACGGCGGCGTCCTCGCCTGCATCGTCGCCGGCGTTGACCACCGCTTCAAGGTCGCCGCCCCCGTCTATGGCTGCGGTTTCCTTTATGACGAGGAGGGCTGCTATTTCGCGAAAGGCAACATCAGCACCATGACGCCCGGACAACGCGAACGCTGGATACGTCTCTGCGACCCGTCGGCCTGCCTGCCCGCCGTCTCCTGCCCGATCCTCTTTGTCAACGGCTCCAACGACCCGCGCTTCTACCTCGGCAGCACCCTGCGCAGCGCGCGGCTCGTGCGCCCTGAACTGTGCAATTTCGCCATCATCGACGGCCTGAAACACAATCAGGCCCAGGGCGTCCGCCCCGAGGTGGACCGCTTCGTGGACTCCATCCTCGCCGGCGGCCCGGCTGTGCCCCGCTTCGGTGTCCCGGAAATCACCGGGCGCGAGGCCAGCGTCCGCGTTCACGGCCCCAAAAGCGGCGCCTGCCTCCTCCATTACGCCGACGCCGGAGTCCCGTGGAAGGACCGCGAGTGGAAAACCTCCGCCGCCACCGGCCACGATGCGCTGTCCGGGATGCTGCCCGCCGGCAAGAGCCTGGTTTATTATTTTTCCCTCACTGATAAAAACGGCGCCATCGCCACCAGCGAGTGCGGCGTCACCGCCGCCGCGCCGCCGCCAAAAAACAAATCCCCCGAGTATGCTCCGGTTGAGGATATTCCCGGCCTGCCCCGCGTGTTGCTGATCGGGGACTCGATATCCATTGGCTACACTCTCCCCGTGAGGGAGAAGCTCAAGGATGTGGCAAATATACATCGACCGCCCGAAAATTGCGCGGATACCGCCAAAGGGCTGCGGCAACTCGACGCATGGCTGGGCGCAGGAAAATGGGATGTGATTCATTTCAACTTCGGTTTGCACGATATAAAATACCTCGATAAAGCCGGGAAATACGTGCATCCATCCAAAGGCTTTCAGGTGGCCTCGCCGGAACAATATGAAAAAAATCTCCGGACGCTGGTCCGGCGCCTGAAAGACACCGGGGCGGCGTTGATTTTTGCCACAACCACGCCCGTGCCTGACGGCGCCCTGGCCCGTGTCGAGGCTGACGCCATTCGATATAATGAAATCGCCGCCAAAATCATGACGCAGGAGGGAGTGGCGATAAACGACCTGTTCGCGTTCGCATCGGAAAACCAGGGCGAAATACAACTGAAACAAAATGTACATTTTACAAAACAGGGTTATCAACTCATGGCGGACAGGGTTGCTGAAAAAATAAAAACCGCGCTGGCAGGGCGTGAAACGCGGTGAGAAGGGCGGCTGTGTTTTGATATCCATCCCCGATTCATCTCCGATTTGTCACCATGATTAAAAAGATTATTTTCGCCGCGTTTGGCCTTGCCTGTTTCAATTGGTGCGCCGCGGGAAATGAAACACCGTCTGCGTCGGAATTTGCCAGGGCGCCGGATGAGGCCAGACCGTGGGTTTATTATTGGTGGCTCAAGGGAAATGTCACAAAGGAACAAATCACCCGCGATATTGAAGAAATGCAAAAAAAGGGAATCGGTGGGATTTTGCTCTTTGATTCGCGCGGTTATTATGATGATTCCGACTCCAGCCATCACGTTCCCGTCCCGCTCAAAATCAAGCATGAGTTCATGAGTCCCGAATGGCGGGAAATGGTCAGGCATGTCATCAATGAGGCCGCGCGCTGCGGTCTGAAAGTCAGCATCAATATCGCCAATACCGGCGGGCATTTGCGCGGCGTGTGGGACATGAAGGAGGACGGCCCCAAGGAATTGGTTTGGTCCGCCTATCCCGCCAGCCGTCCCGGCGGCGGCAATAAAATCGAGCTGGAACTGCCCGTGCCGGATGGGAAACCGTATTATCAGGACATAGCCGTTTTGGGCGTCCGTCTGACATCGCGGAGAACAGGAACACAGAGAACAGGAACATTCCAAAAAGTTCTTCCGCCCGATGAAACCTCGCCGGTTGTCATGGATGTGATTGATTTGAGTGACTGTATAAAAAACCGCCGGCTTGAATGGAGTGTTCCCGAGGGTGACTGGCAGGTGCTCCGTTTCGGTTGCGAAACCATCGGTGATTTTGGGAGCGTCGACATTCTCAGCGCCGGGGCATGCACCCGGTATTTTCACCTCATCGGTTCGGAACTGCTCAAGGACGCCGGTGAACATGCGGGAAAAACCCTCACCCATTTCTATAATGTCAGCTGGGAGGGGAGCGGACCAAACTGGACGACGGGATTCGACGGAATTTTTCAGGCGCGAAACGGATATGATCTCAAACAATGGCTGCCGGTTTTGGCGGGAATGATTGTTGAAAACGAGGAGGTTTCAAAACGGTTTTTGCACGATTATTATAAAACGGTCGCGTATTGTTTTCAGAAGAACTGTTACGCCACCATAGGCCGGCTTTGTCATGAGAACGGAATTGTCTGGCATTCCGAAAACGGCGGTCCCTGGGGCCGGCATCAACCCATGTTTCGCGAGGCGGACATGCTTTCGTTCCTGGGTGAAAATGATATTGCTCAAGGTGAATTTTGGGTAAGGGAGGCAAATCACGATACGAGGTCAAATGTGCGTTACGTTTCGATGGCATCGCATATTTACGGCCGGCGGGAGGTTGCGGTGGAGGCATTTACCCACATGAACCGGCATTGGACAATGTATCCGGGGCGCCTGAAACCCGCCGCTGATGTCAATTTTATAGACGGGGGTAACAAATTCATCTGGCACACCTTTACCGCGTCACCTCCGGAATTGGGCAAACCCGGCTATGAATATTTCGCGGGCACCCATATCAATACCAATGTCACATGGTGGGATTATGCCGCGCCTTTCATGGATTATCTCGGACGCTGCCAGTATATGTTGCGGCAGGGGCTGTTCGCCGCCGACGCCTGTGTTTATGTCAGCGATAAAAATTATACGGCATGGGGACGCGGTGAAAAATGGAATTCCGATTCCCCGCTGGTCCTGCCGGCGGGATATGCCTACGATCTTCTTGATACGGAAGTCCTCGTCCACCGCCTTGCGTGCCGGGATGGGAAACTGGTTTTGCCAGACGGGATGAGTTAC
The DNA here is from genome assembly GCA_031263125.1 of Opitutaceae bacterium. Classification (GTDB taxonomy): domain Bacteria; phylum Verrucomicrobiota; class Verrucomicrobiia; order Opitutales; family Opitutaceae; genus Ereboglobus. The sequence goes on from JAISGL010000273.1 coordinate 8,205, forward strand.
CGCTTTTTGGTAGTGGACCCGCTCGAGGACACCCTGCCTGCCGGGGCGTTGAAAAAAATCGTTCAACTGGCATCGGAGGGCGCGACAATAATTCTCGGGAAAAAACGATCCGTCCGCGCCGCCGGTTTGAAAAATTATCCGTCCTGCGATCAGGAAATCGCCGGCCTTGCCCGGCAGCTTTGGGGTCTTCAGGCATCGGAAAATCAATCATCAAAAAGCCGGACGCCGGAAACAGAATATGATAAAATTTCCCGGCGTCCGCTTGGGCGCGGAATGGTTGTTTCCGGGATTTCACTGCAACAATTTCTTCATGAAGAGCAAATCGCCCCTGATTTTTCCGGCCCCTTTGAATATCATCACCGGCGGTTGGAGGACAGGGATGTGTATTTTGTTTCCGGCAGCGGAAACGCGGATTGTCTTTTCCGTGTTTCGGGACGGAAACCGGGGTTATGGGATCCCGTTACTGGAAAGATCACGGCGCCGCTTGCGTATTCCTTCACCCCGGATGGGCGGACCAAAGTCACGCTTAATCTGGCGGCGCAGGGTTCCGTCTTTGTTGTATTCGACGGCAGACCGGATGAAAATCATATCATGGAGATTGCCGGCGCTGAAAACGGCCTGGAGGCCGGCGAACAATCAACATGGACACAATGGAAAAGCGGTTCCTACCGGTTGAAGACCGCCTCGGGAAAACAAACGAAATGGATGGCCGCCCTTCCTCCGTCCATCGAATTGAAAAAATCATGGGAGGTGCGTTTTGACCCCGCGTGGGGAAAGCGTGAGAAAGTGATTTTTGATCAATTGACACCCTGGAATGAACATCCTGACCCGGCGATCCGGTATTATTCCGGCACGGCAATTTATAGAAACACTTTCCGGCTTGATAAAAAACAAACCGGAATTCCAGCCCGTCTTTCCATCGGGACCGTTCATCATGTTGCAAAGGTGAAATTGAACGGCAGGGAATTGGGAATCATCTGGACGGCTCCCTATTGCATGGACATTGGCTCCGCGTGCCGGGCGGGTGAAAACATATTGGAAATGGAAGTGACGAACTGCTGGGCAAACCGTCTGATTGGCGACGCGGGGCTTCCGCCGGAACAACGGCTGACCCGGACAAACCTGTATCTCGTTCCCGAACGGAAAACCGGCGGGCGGACTTACAAAATGCATCAGGGTTTTTCCGCGAAGGATTCGCTTCTCCCCTCGGGGCTGCCCGGCCCTGTCCTGATCGAGTTCGGAAAAACACAGGAATTGCCGCGATAACCCGCGCCGCGCGATTTTTCCCATGAAAACACCCGACCCGCTCCGCCGCCGCTGGATTATCCTCGCGCTGATTTTCTGCGCGTTCGTGCTCAGCTATGTTGACCGGCAAATCCTCTCCGTGCTCAAGCCGGCCATCAAGGCCGAGTTCGCGCTCGACGACCGCGGCTACGCGCTGCTCGCCAATGTCTTCGTCGCCTGCTACGCGGCCTGCTACGCCGGCGCCGGCTGGCTCGTGGACCGGTTCGGCGCCGGGCGCATGATGCTGTGCAGCCTCGCCGGCTGGTCGTGCGCGTGCGCCGGCGCGGCGTTCACGAAAACGTTCGGGCAGATGGCGTTTTTTCGGGGCGCACTCGGCATCGCGGAGCCGCTGGCATTTCCCTCGCAGTTGCGCGCCGTCACGCTCTGGTTTCCGGCGCGGATGCGCGCGACGGCGAACAGTGTTTGCGCGGCGGGCAGCACCGTCGGCGCGATTGTCGCGGTGCCGCTCGTCTCGTGGCTGGCGCTGCGGTCCGGCTGGCGCGCGGCGTTCGTCGTGCCCGGCGCCGCCGGCCTGCTCGTGGCGCTGGGCTGGAAAATTTTCTACCGCGACCCGCCGCCCGACGTGCGCGCCGCGAACACCGGCGCTGCCGGCGCCGAAAAAGGCTTCGCGTGGCCGCGGCTCTGGCGCACGCGCTCGCTTTGGGGCATCGTGCTGAGCCGCTTCATCAGCGACCCGGTGTGGTATTTCTGCCTCATGTGGCTGCCCGGTTATTTGCAGGAGCAGTCCGGCCTCTCGCTGCGGCAGATCGCCTGGTGCGGGTGGATTCCCTTTCTCGCGGCCGACCTCGGCGGCATCGGCAGCTCGGCGCTGTCCGACCGCCTCGTGAAACGCGGCGTCGAGTCGCTGCGCGCGCGCAAGCTCACGCTCGCCGGCGCCGCCTGCCTCGCGCCGGTGTGCGCGCTCACTCCGCACCTGCCGCACGCCTTCGCGACCATCGCGATTTTCTGCCTCGTGGGCATCGTCTGCCTCACCTGGCTGTTCAACCTCGGCGTGGTGGTGGCGGAGGCGTTTCCGGCGGCCAACGTCGGCAGCGTGTGGGGCATCGCCGGTGCGTTCGGCGCCGGCGGGGCCATCCTGTTCAACGTCTTTGTCGGCGAGGCCATGATGAGCGCCGGCCCCGGCAAAATGTTCGCCGTCATGGCCGTCCTCCACCCGCTCGCCGCGCTCGTCCTCTGGAAAATGATCCGCCGCGAAAAACCCGTGCAAACGCCCGCGCCCGCGGCAAACGCCACCCCGTGAAACCGCCCTTGGACAAATGAAACCCGCCGCCACCACCGCCATCTGCCTTCCCGCCGCGCTCCTCCTCGCCGCCGCCGATGCCGGTGCTCTTATGTAAGCAACCCGCCGGCTGTCCGCCCGCGCAAAATCTGCCAGACAAACACCCGCCAAGTCCGCCTCACCACGATGAAACAAAACACACACCTCCCGATACTCGCCGCCCTCACACTCGCCGCGTCCCTTTTTCTGCTGCCAAACCTGTCCGCGCAAACACCGGCGCCTGCGACCACATGCCCCGCCCCCGCGCCGCGCGCCGCCGCCAAAGTCCTCACCATCGGCAACAGCTTCGCCGACGACGCCACGGCGTTTCTCCGGCAAATCGCCGAATCCACCGGACGCAAACTCACGCTCTTCCGCGCCAACCTCGGCGGCTGCTCGCTCGAACGCCACGCGCGCTACCTCCGCTCCGCGCTCGCGAATCCGTCCGGCGCCGAAGGCTCGCCCTATCGCAACAACGCCAAAGTCCTCGGCATCTCCGGCAAGGACAAAGTCAGCCTCCCCGAAGCCCTCGCTGCCGTCGAATGGGATTTCGTCACCATCCAGCAAGTCAGCACCGCGAGCTTCAAACCCGAGACCTACGAACCCCACGCATCGGAAATCATCGCAGCCATTCGCAAATACGCGCCCAAGGCCGAAATCGTCATTCACCAAACCTGGGCCTACCGCGAAGATCACGCCCTCTTCAAAAAAGACGGCGGCTTCACGCAGCAAAAAATGTATGACGGCCTGCGCGCCGCCTGCAACGAACTCTCCGCGCGCCACGGCAACCTGCGCCAGCTTCCGTCCGGCGACGCCATGCAAGCCGCCCGGGCCACGCCGCGCTGGCAATATCAAGCCGACAAAAATTTCGATTTTAAAAATCCGTCCGCCGGAAAACTCCCCGTGCAAAAAGGCAGCCTCAACGTCGGCTGGCGCTGGCGTGAAAAAGACGGAAGGAAAGAATTCGCCCTCGACGCGATTCACTGCAACACCGCCGGCCGCTACCTGACCGGCTGCGTTTTCTACGAAGGCTTTTACGCTGCGGACTGCACGGCGGCCACCTTCGTGCCGCAAGGTCTCGCAAAATCCGACGCCGGTGACCTCCGGCAAATCGCGCATTCCGTATCGCTCGGAAAATGCCGGAAGACCGCGGACGCGGACACAAAATGCGCGCCGGACAACGCAAACAAAAACGCCCGGACAAAAATCACCGCACAATAACAACCCCATCCCAATGACAATAGGGCACTTTGAAAAACCCCATTTTCTTCAGCCTCCTGAAAAATCGCTGATATTCTTT
>JAISGL010000353.1 GCA_031263125.1 Opitutaceae bacterium
GATATCTTTCGATCAGGGCCGAAAAATTACTGCGAATTGATCTATGCCAACTCGGGATTTCAGATCGATTTTTATGCAGATAGGCTCGAGTACGCCGCATTTTTCATTGGTCCCGACTCGCGCATGCTGGAGATACCATCACCGGCGTTTTCCACTCCGCGCATAAATGGAATTCTGGTTTCACGGGAGACTTCCCTGAAAACGATTCTGTCATCATTTGGACCTCCCAAGTCGCAGGATAACGATCCGGAGGAAACCGTGCTGCTCTACACAAATGGCAAAATTGAACTCGAATTTGAATTTGGCCCTGCCGGAAAACTGAAACACGTGAGTCTTTGGCAGACTCCAACCGTGTAAAACAGCTTCTATCACCCTGCTGTTTAGCGTTGATACGCCGGCTTGCCGGCTTGAGAATCATGCATCTATTACACACGCACGCATCCTTCCCACAATGTACCAAGTCACCTTTTCAGAACAAGCGATGGCCGAGCTTAACAAGCTCGACAAACTCCAGCAGCTGGAAGCGATCCTGCCCATTTCCAACCTCAAGCCGTCCGACCTCGCCAACCCGCGCGAGCCACTCAGCCGCTTCACACGCGGCACGCGGACACTCTACCGGTTGCGCGCGGACGAATTCCGCTTCTACTTCGACGTAAACGGCGACATCCTCCACACCCTCTACATCCTCCACAAAAACTCACTTGAGGATTTCCTCCTGCGCAACAAACTCCCCGTTTCCGAGTCGCAGCTCGTGGAACAACACTCGAAATTCTGGAAATACCTCGAAACACTCACAAAAAAATAACCGCCATGTCGCAAGATTCCGGCAAACCGGCAAAACCCATCACCGCCTCCACCCCCGCCACCCTCACCGCCATCGATATCGATCCGCACGAGGACCCTTACCACGTCACGCAAGCCAGCCGGATTTACCTCCTGCCAAACCTCATGACGGCGGGAAACCTGTTTTGCGGATTCACCTCGCTCATTTATTGCATTTTTGCGCGCATCGCCGAATCGGCGCCGGACCGCCTTTATCTCGATCACACGTCAAACCACTACTACCGCGGCGCCGTGTTTCTGATTTTGGGCGCCGCCGTGTTTGACTCGCTCGACGGACGTCTCGCGCGCATGGGCGGGCGCGAGTCCCTTTTTGGCGCGGAGTTCGATTCGCTCGCCGACGTCGTCTCGTTTGGCATCGCGCCGGCGATGATGATGTTCTTCTTCATCCTTTCGCCGACGCAGGGCGTGGAGTGGTTCAAACACATCGGCTGGGCGGTCGGTTTTGTCTACCTCTTGTGCGCGGCGATGCGGCTGGCCCGTTTCAACGTCATCACAAACCCGCTCGTACACCGCACCGTGAAAGACCCCGGCAAGGATTTCATCGGCCTGCCCGTCCCCACCGCGGCGGCGACCGTCGTTGCGACCCTCCTCTGCCTCATCCGCCTCGGCGAAATGGAGCGCACCCTCAAAAAAGCCGCCTTCGGCCTGCCGTTCCTGATGCTCCTGATCGCGTTTCTCATGATGAGCACCATCCGTTTCCCCAGCGGCAAAAACCTCGGCATGCAGACGCGCATCCGCATCCGCTACTTCGTGCTGCTGTTCATCGCCGCCGGCCTCATCTTTTACTACCGCGAGTTTGCGTTCCTCGGCCTGTGCGTGGCGTTCCTGCTCTTCGGCATCATCCGCCACGTAAAACGCAGATTGTTCGGCTCAAAAAACCCCGGCGCGTCCGCCCATCCCCGCAAACCAACAAGTGTGTGAACAACCTGCCCGCAACTTCCCGATAACTTCCTCCCGTGAATAACCACCGACTTGCTGGCCCGCATCCCAAGACTTGTTCACAGCCCTTCCGGCCCCCGTTTTCAGAGGCAAAATACCGACTTGTCCCCGTTTTCACCGCCCATAATAATACGGATATTATTCTTTATTGATCTGATAAGTATTTAGACTTTGCTAATTCATTCAAAATCACACACAGGTTACGCACCTCACAGCCGCACATGAAATTCAAAATCAACCGCGATCACTTCAGCAACGGACTCGCCCAAGTCCTCAACGTCGTTGGCTCCAAAGCCACCATGCCCATCCTGAGCAATGTTCTGATCGAGGCCGACAAGGACTGCATCTCGCTCACAACCACGAACCTCGACCTCGGCATCCGTTGCAAAATCAAAGCCGAGGTTTCCCAGCCCGGCGCCGTCACGCTCCCCGTGAAACGCCTCGCCACCATCGTCCGCGAGCTGCCCAATCTCGACGTTTCCCTCGACGCCTCGCCCAGCCACCAGGTCAAACTCACCTCCGGCGGCTCCAACTTTCGCATCATGGGCATCGGCAAGGAGGAGTTCCCGCCGCTCCCCGAGTTCAGCAACGAAAAATCCTTCGTCCTCGAACAGGCCGAACTCATCAGCATGCTCAAAAACGTCGCCTACGCGCAGTCGACCGACGAAACCCGCTACATCCTCAACGGCGTCTACTTCAACTTCAAGGAGGGCAAATTCTCCGTCGTCGCGACCGACGGCCGCCGCCTCGCCCTCATGAGCAAGGAAATGGAAATCCCCGAGGACAGCGCCGGCAACATCACCGTGCCCGCCAAAACCGTCGCCGAACTCCTCCGCATGCTCGACAAAGGCGCCAAGGTCAAAGTGTCGTTCAACGAACGCCGCGCCTCGTTCCAAATCGACGTCGAAAAAGACACCAGCGGCCTCCTCGACAACATCTACCTCTACTCGAAAGTCGTCGAAGGCAATTACCCGAACTACAACCAGGTCATCCCCAAGGAAACGCACCAGCGCATCAAACTGGAACGCGAACTTTTCCACCAATGCGTACACCGCGCCGCGCTCGTGTGCAGCGACAAATCGAACTCGGTCAAAATCAAACTCAGTGCCAACCAGCTCGAAGTCATGGCGCAAAGCCCCGACTTCGGCGAGGCGCACGAGTTTATGGCCATCGCCTACAGCGGCCCCGAACTTCAAGTCGCCTTCAACCCGAGCTTCATCCTCGACCCGCTCAAGGCGCTCGAAAAAGACGAAGTTTTCTTTGAGGTGAAAGACGAAGTCAGCCCCGGCGTCTTCAAGACACTCGAAAGTTTCATCTGCGTGATCATGCCCGTGCGCATGAGCTGACGCCGCCCTTTCTGATTTTGGATTTTCGATTCTCGATTTTGGATTGGGAGCTGCCGCTCCATTGAGAAGTTGTCACTTCATTTGGAATTCATATCCGCGCGGTAGCGCGCAATCGAAAATCGAGAATCGAAAATCGAAAATTCAATGTTCTTCAGTCCCGCATATCTCATTTTTGCCGCGACGGTGCTGTTGCTGTCGCTCATGCGGTACAATCGCGCCGCGGGTTCGCCGATCATCGCGCTCGCGAACCGCTGGCTGCGCTGGGCGATTTTCGCGACGGGCGGCGCGTATCTGCTAAAACGTCTCGAACTGGTCGATCACCCGTTCTGGCTGCTCATGCTCATCTTTGCGCTCATCTGGTTTTTGATTGAAACACTCTACAACTGGATGGCGATCGGCGCCTACAGCGAAAGTGACCTGCCGCTCTTTCCGCGTTACGAACCCAACGACACCGGGGAAAACTGGCCCACGCTGCCGCGTTTCCTGAAATTGCGCGATGAAATCCGCGCAAACGGCTTTGTGCACATGCGCTCGATGCGCGCGCGCGTGATTGAAAACATCTGGGTGCGCGTCTCGGTGTATCAGGACGCCGCGGCCACCACGCGCGTCCAGGTCACCTTTCTCCCGCAGGCGGGCGCCGGCGGCGTGGCCGCGAGCATCAGCACCTCAAGCCTGACGACCGGCGGCCACCGCTACGTGACCGACAATACCTTCATGCCCTACGCGGGTTTTTATCCGGAAAACTGGCTCGTCGAACGCAAGCCCTGGATGCGTTCGCTGAACGCGATACTGAAATACCACCGCGACCGCCTCGCCAAAAACAACGAGACGCTTGCGCCCGACACCGCTGAGCCGATGGAGGAAATCAACGCGCATCAACGCGCGGTCGAGCAACTGAACATCGAACTGGGTTTTCTTACGCCGCATTCCAAACGTGAAGAGTTTGGCCGCATCACCAACGCCGGCCGTTACCGCACGTGGAAGGAACTCTGGATGCTGAACTACCTCGGCCGCTCGATGCGGTATCTGTGAGTACGCAGCACGTAGCAGCACGTAGGGCCTGACCTTGTGTCAGGCCGCGAATTACCAATGCGGCTCCCCACGCGTGCGTGGCCTGACACAAGGTCAGGCCCTGCACTACAAAATCCCTGCGAAATCTACTGACTGCACAGCATCAGCGATTCACTGCCGGCAAGATGCCGGCGCTCCCAGGCGCTGACACGTTTTTTTGAAAACACAATCACGTGTTTCAATTTCAGGATAAAACAATCTCACGCCAACCCTACGCCAACTCCGCGCCGCCTCACGCCAATCTCACGCCAACTTCGCATCCAACACCTTTTGCGCCTGCCTCGTGCGGAAATCGTCCAGCGCCTTCGACAATTTTTCGTCGTTCAGCGCAAACATCGACACCGCGAAAAGCGCCGCGTTCACCGCACCGGCCTTGCCGATCGCGAATGTTGCCACGGGCACGCCGCCAGGCATCTGCACGGTCGAGAGAAGCGAATCGAGACCTTTCAGCTGCGGCGATTCCATCGGCACGCCGAGCACGGGCAGTTGCGTGAGACCGGCCATGACGCCCGCGAGATGTGCCGCCATGCCCGCGCCGGCGATGATGCACTTCAGGCCGCGCTTCCGCGCATTCGTCGCGTAGTCAAACGCGGCGTGCGGCGTGCGGTGCGCGCTGATCACACGCGCCTCGTAGGCGATGCCGAAATCGGCGAGTGTTTTTGCGGCGTTTTCGAGCACGGGCCAGTCGGACTGGCTGCCCATGACAATGGCTACAAGCGGAGCGGCGGATTCGTTTTTCATTCGGGAAGACAAGACTGCGTAACAGCGCGTCGGCAAATGGCAATTCAGTA
>JAISGL010000366.1 GCA_031263125.1 Opitutaceae bacterium
GCTACGAAAACAGCGCGCGTCTTGCCAGTGTGCGGTTCAGCAGCCAGGGCACGATGGGCGTGACGAGGAGCCAGCGCCAGAACCAGGTTTCGCCACCCGCGACCGCCGCGACCACGCCGCCCGCGACGAGTACGGCGGCCCCACCCAAATCGGCGGCGGCACAGGCGCGTTCCTTGTGCGCGGCGAGGAGCAGCATGTGCGAAAATTGGCCCGTGACCACGGCGATGCCAAAGCAGCCGGCGGGCGCGACCAGGCCAAGCGCGCCGGTGTATCTGGCGTCGATCACGACGCCGACCAGCCACGGCGCGACCACGTGCAAAAAACCGATTCCGGCGAATCCGCACAGCGCGTGGCAGAGCGCCACGAGATCGACGGAGCTGGCGAGCGCGCGGCGGGCGGCGGGCGTGTCCGACGGCATCGCGAAAACGACGGGCTGCCAGTATTGCGTGAAGACAACGCCGAGCATGCTTGTCACGATCACGGCCACGTTTCCGGCAAGCGTGAAATAGCCCGCGGTTTCCGCGCCGAAAAACCCGGCGGCGATCCAGCGGTTCACGCCGGTGAGCGTCCACGCGGCCACGGCGAGCATGACGAAAAGCGGTCCGTCGTAGACTGGCGTCAGTTGTTTCCCGGCGGGAAAGGCATTCCTGTGGCGGCTCCGGCTGCTTCGGCGGCTCTGGTTTCGCAGCGCCCACGCAGCCGCGAGCGCGACGACGAGTGCATGGACAACGAAGCCGGCTTGCAGCGCGAGCAGCGTCCCGCCCGTCACGGCATACAACAACGGCGGCACGAACGAGCGCGTCACCGAACCTGCCGCCGACACGCCGCAATCGCGCCAGTGCTGGCGTCCGGCTTGCAGCGCCGTCTGCCCGATCCACGCGGCGGACACGAGTGATGCGCCCGCGAACAACAGCAGCCACGCGCCCCACCACGACGCGGCGCCGGCATCGAGACCGGGGACGAGCCACACGGCGGCGAACGTCGCGATTGCGAGCAGTGGCAGTTTGCGCGCGGCGGCGCGGCGCACTTCGCCGAGCAGCCCCGCGCGGTCGTCCGACGCGGCCCAGTGGCGCGCGACGAATTGCACCAGCCCCGCATGCACCACGGAGAGGCCCAGCGGCGCGAGTGTGAGAAAAACGCCGTAAGCACCGTAGGCGTCGGGCGCGACGAGTCGCGACGTGATTGTGATTCCCGCCACGCCGCAGGCGAGGCCCGCGGCCTGCGTGAGCACGATGGGCGGCAGGCGTTTGGACGCGAGGGCGCGCAAGGATTCAACGGGCGCACGCATTTTGAAAATGGAAAGGGAGGGCGGGGCAGGGCGACGCCGGCATCGACGCCGGCTGCGATGACGGCGGCTGCGATGACGGCGGTGACGGCAACAACAACAACGACGCCGGCGATGCCGACGACAACAATAGCGATGACAACGGTAGCGGTAGCGATGATGCCGACGACAACAACGCCAATGGCAATGGCGATGATGCCGACAACAACGCTGCCGACAACAACATCATCAATGACGCCGATAGCGATGGCGCCAATGGCAATGGCACCGATGACGATGCCGCCGATAACGATAGCGATGGCACCGCCGCCGATGACGCTGCCAACGATAGCATTGCCGCCGATGATGCCGCTGATGATGATGCTACTGATGATGATGACGCCAACAATGACGCTACCGCTGGCAACAGCGGCAACAGCGTCGTCCAAAAGCCTAATGGAGACAGACTATGATTTCGGGCACTGTCCGGCAACGGCGTCGCGGAGATTCGCCTTCCGGTACGACTGGAAGTTGTGCCAGCGAAGCAAAATGGCGTGAAAATGACGCGCGCGACAAGGAGGGGCGGTTGGCAGAATGCCGCCCGGGCGTATCTCAAAAACTGGACGGGCCAAGCCGCCAATTTCGGGTAGCACGGGTGTCCCGCCCGTGGACGGCGAAGCTGCCGGATTGACGTAGAGTCTGTCCCCAAAGAGCGCGTTTTCGGAAAGGAGCCGGATTTTCCGGCGTGCTGGCATTTTTTTGGCACGCCGACGGCGCCGCAGCTCGCCTGTCTGTTCTTTTTTCCATGGAATCCGGCCTTTATACCCATTTTTTGGATATACCGGCGCGACGTAGCGCAGGCATCTTGCCCGTGGGTTTGCGTAGCACGGGCTTCCAGCCCGTGGACGGCGCGAAGCTCCACCCCCATGACGGCTTCGATGCGGGCAAGATGCCCGTGCCGCGGCGTCTTGCTTGTCCGGTTTTTGAGGTGCGCCCATGCCGCCCCTTGCCGCACGCGCAACCCTGGCACAACCTCCGGTCGCATCCTCCGCCCTCCGGCGCGGGCGTTCAGCGTTGTGTTTGAACGCGACAGCATGGCCGTGTGTTTATTCGGTGAATTTTTCGCGCAGGAGAGCGATTTTTTCCGGCGTGAGGCCGATCGCCTGCGCGAGAAATTGCATGGCCGAACCGTGGTGTTCCTCAAGCGCCTCGAAGAACGCCTGGAGGTATTCCTCCTTCGCCGCGAGCAAATCGCGCGCGACGGGGGCCGGGAGATCGCGCGGGTTGAGATGCCGCGCGCCTTTGTCCAGCGTCTTGGGGCCGTAGGTGTTGGAGAGCAGGTAATCCTCCATGATTTGTTCGCGCCGCAGCCCGAGCGCGACGAGCAGGAGCGCGATGCCGATGCCCGTGCGGTCCTTGCCCGCCATGCAGTGGAGGAGGAGCGCGTGGTCATCGGGCAATTCGAGGAGTGTTTGGAAATACGGTTTGAGGCGCGTGGCGAGTCCCTGGACGTCCGAATAAAACGCCTTCATGAAGGGCACGCCCGAGGTGGCGCCGGCGAGCATGTGCGCCCAGTTTTGGAGCGGATCGATTTTGCCGCCCGGGCAGATGATGAGTTTCGCCCCCGGCGGCAGGCGGTCGGGCGCGCTTTCGTATTCATCTTTTTCGCGCAGGTCGACCACGGTCAGAATCCGGCGCCGGGCGAATGCGGCCAGGTCGGCGTCGGTGAGCGTGTTGATTTGGCCGGAGCGGTAAACGCGGTGCCAGCGCACGCGCCGTCCGTCGTCCGTCTCGTAGCCGCCGATGTCGCGGAAATTGACCGCGCCTTCCAGCGGGATGTGGCGCAAAAGCGGAAAGCCGTTCAAGGTCGGTGGAACTCGGTTGGGCATGGGAAAAGCCGGAACCCATAACGAAAAACCGGATGCGGGCGAACGGAAAATTTTTGGCGGGGGCGCATGGGGTCGCAGGGTTGCGTGGCAGGGCGCGGGCCGGGGTTGCGCCAGTGCGTTGTGCCAGCAGGCACTTGCGCCGGAGGGCGGAAGCTCCGCGCCGCCGTGACGCACGGGCATGTGAAGGCGGCATTTTATCACGCTTTTCGCAACAGAGCCGTGGTCGCTGCGCTCAAAATTCCAAATCTCAAATGTCGCTACTATCCCATAACGCGTGATAATTCGCATACGTTCTTTTGAATATATCAGTTGGTAATATTCCTTGCTTTTTAGCGGTAGCGCCGGGGCAAGCCGGAGGCTTGCCAGA
>JAISGL010000382.1 GCA_031263125.1 Opitutaceae bacterium
GGAGGCCGTGACGCCGGCTTTTGAAAAATCGGCTGACAGCTCGCAGTCCACGACGGCGGCGCGCAGAAAACAGTTGGGGCGGATTTCCAGGCGCGCTTCCTGCCAGATGCCGAGCGGGATGAGGCGCGGGTGAAAATCCCATCCGTAACTCATCGCGGGTTTGCACGAGCGGTTTGCCTGCGCGCGGCCGGCGGGCGCGGGCGCGGATTTCGGCGCGGGATGCACGCGCACGCGCAACACGTTGCCGGCCCCGGCGCGGACGCGGTCCGTGAGTTCCAGGTCAACCGGCGTGAACATGCCTTCCTGCTCATGCACGGTTTCGCCGTTGAAGCTGATATCGAAAGCATAGTCGATGCCTCCGCATGTGAAAAAGAGGCGCGCGCCGTTCGCGAGCGCGGGCGTTTCAAAGCGGGTCTCGTATGTCCAGAAACGATCCTCAAGGCCGTCGTAGGCGCGGACATTTTCGTGCTTCCAATATTCCGGCCAACCTTGGGCGCGCGCCCAGTCGAGTTGCACGGCTCCGGGAACGACGGCGGGAATCCAGCCCGACGGCGTGTCATCGCGCGAGTCGTGCGGGGCAACGCGCCAGACGAGGGGCGGTGGCGTCGGCGGCGAAGGCGGCGGCGGAGGCGACGACGGGAGAGGCGGCGGCTGCGAAAGAGGCGGAGAAATTGGCGAAATCGTTGAAAGCGGAGGCGGCGAAAGCAGCGGAGAAATCGGCGAAAGCGGCGGAGGCGAAAGAGGCGGAGGCGGCGGAGGCGTTTTGTTCATGGAAACAACATTCGCAACGGCGGCGGGCGCGCGGCGAGGCGCTTCTTGCTGAACGCTTCACCGCAAGCCGCGTTGTGTATTGCCACGGCTTTTTCGAGAGTGGCGGCGATGACACGCTTTCACATTATCTCCAATGCGCACATCGACCCCGTCTGGCTGTGGGACTGGCGCGAGGGACTCAACGAGGGCATCGCGACCTGCCGCGCGGTGCTCGGGTTGATGGACGAATTTCCAGAGTTGAAATTCACGCGCGGCGAGGCGTCGGTTTACGAGCATATCGAGCGTCATGCGCCGGATGTGTTTGCCCGCATCAAGGCTGCCATCGCCGACGGGCGCTGGGAAGTCGCCGGCGGAAATTATGTGCAACCCGACACGAACCTGCCCTCGACCGAGGTGCTTTCGCGGCAGTTTCATCGCGGCCTTGGATATTTCAAGCGGGCGCTGGGCGCGCGTCCGGTCGTGGCCTGGGCGGCGGATTCGTTCGGGCACAGCGCGGGCTGGCCGGAAATCTACGCGGCGGCGGGCATGAAATATTTTGCCTTTTGGCGTCCGTCCGCACCGGAACTCGCGCTGGAGAAGCCGGCGTTTTGGTGGGAGGGGGCGGGCGGCGCGCGCGTGCTGTCGTGGCGCATACCGGTGGGCTGGTATGGGTCGGCGCGCGGCGAGTTTCCCGCGAGGCTGGACGCCTGCCGCGACGAGGCGGCGAAGTGGGGGCTGGAAAATATCGCGGTGTTCATGGGACTCGGAAACCACGGCGGCGGGCCGTCGCGCGCGCAAATCGAATCGGTGCTGCGCTGGCGCGAACGGAACGGCGGCGTGAGCGTCGTGTTCTCGACGTTGCGCGAATTTTTCGCGGCGCTTTCGGGCGAGGCCGGAAAACTGCCGGTGTTTCGCGGCGAGCTGAATTTCACGCTGCGCGGTTGCTACGCCTCGGCGGCGTCGGTGAAGTCCGCCTACAGGCGCGCCGAAAATGCGCTGCTGCTGGCCGAGCGCACGGTGAGCGCGGTCGATGCGCTGGGAAAACTGCCGGCGCGCGCGCGGCCCCTGACCGATTTGCGCGAGGCGTGGGACGCGGTTTTGTTCAACACGTTTCACGACGTGCTGCCGGGGACGGCCATCGAGAGCGCGCTCGCCCACCAGCGCGCGTGGCTCGGGCTGGCGCAACATCATTCGCAGCGGGCGGGCAACACGGCGCTGAACTGCCTCGCCGCGCACGTGGACACGCGCGTGCCGCCGGCGAAGGGCGACGCGCCGGCGCTTTCGCCCGTGCTGCTTTGGAATTCGCATCCGGAGGCGTTTGACGGGCCGGTCGAATTCGAGGCGCCGCTGGATTACCGTCCGGTTGAAAAATATCGCGACAGGCCGGACGCCGCGCCGCTGACGGTGCGCGATGGCGGCGGGCGCGAGCTTCCGTTTCAAAGCGTGGCCGTGGAAAACAATTTCGCGCTGGAGACACCGTGGCGGAAACGCTTCGTCGTCCGCGTGAAAATCCCGCCCTGCGGCTGGCATGTGCTGACGGCCGGACTCGATTCTTCCGGAGGGCGGGAAAAGGCGCGCGAAAAGGCGCGGGAAAAGGCGCGGGCACAGGCGCGGGAAAAAACCGACTTGGCCGCGGACGACGGCGGCATTTGCAATTCCCATTGGGAAATCCGGGCTTCCGCGAACACGCAGGCGATTGTGTTTGCGCGCAAAAAAGCCGGCGCGCGCGACGTCGCGCTGCGCGTGCTTTCGGTGGACGATCCGTGGGGTTCGTGGGGCGGTCATGACGGCGAAGCCGGGGCGAATCACGTGAACGAAACCAAGGCGGTCTGGACAATCGAATCGTGCGAGGTGCTCGAGCGCGGCCCGGAGCGCGCGGCGCTTTGGGTGCGGCTGGCGAACGGCGCGTCGTGGCTTGAGCTGACGGCGCATCTTTATCGCGACGACAAGGCGGCCGTGGTGCGGGCGCGCGCGTTTTGGGCGGAAAAATCAGCGCGGTTGAAACTGGAATTTTCGACCGGCGGCGCCGCGGAGTTTGAAGTGCCCGGCGGCAGCATCCGGCGCGAACCGTGCGGCGACGTGCCCGGCGGACGCTGGGTGCGCCTGGGCGCGGGGCGCGGCGCGCTCGTGTTTGCGAGCGACGCGTTGTATTGCTTCGACGCGACGGCGGAAACGTTTGGCGCCACGGTGGCGCGAAGCGCGCCTTACGCGTCGATGCAAGGCGCGAAGCCGGGGGTGGATTCGTGGCGTCCGCACATGGATTTGGGCGAGCACCTGTTTCAGTTTGCGCTTGCGGATGGCGCGGTCGGCGCCGATGCGCTTGCGCGGCGGCTGGAAGCGCCGCCGGTGGCGCTGCTGACGTCGGCGCACGACGGCGCGCTTGCCCGGACGGGCGGCGTGCTGCGGGCCGGCGGCGGCGTGCGCGTCCTGGCTTTTGCCCGTGCGGAAACACACGATGGCTGGCTGTTGCGCGTGCAAGGCGGCGGCGCGAAGGCGGCGGATGCCACGGTGGAATTTTTCGGCTCGCGCATTCCGCTCGGGCGGATCGCGCGCGATCAAATCCGCTCTTTTGTTTTGCAACAAGACGGCGGGCGGTGGAAGTGCGTTCCCGTGAGCAGCGCGGAGGAACCTTTGCACGGAAAACAATCCCCATGAATCCTGTCATGACAAATGCCGCGCCACGCGCGGAAACATTTCCTCTTGAAGAAAGCGTCCTGTTCACGCCTTGGCGCGACCCGGAATCCGGCGTCGGGAGCTTTGTGCTGAAACGCCGTGTCGCGCCGGTGCAGCAGAGTTTTTATTTCGTCAACTCGGGCTTCAGCGACGACGGGCGTTTTTTGTGGATGTACTGCGCGTTTCCGCCGGGCGGCGACGCGTATTACGGACGCCAGCTCGCGGTCGTGGATTTTGCCCGCGAGACCGCGAGGCATTTCCCGGAGACGCAATTCATGGACGCGTCGCCGTTCGTGGACGGCGCGACGGGGGAGGCGTATTGGACGACGGGGCTTGAAATCTGGAAACGCGGTCCGCGTCCGGGCGACGTCGCGACGCTGGTCGGCAAGTTCCCGGAGGAGCTGGCGCGCAACCGGCGTCCGCTGCGCATCGCCACGCACCTGAGTCGTTCGGCGGACGGGCGCTCGTTCGCCATCGACGCGCAAATCGGCGCGGATTGGTTTGCGGGCGACCTGACGCCCGCCGCCGGTGAAAAGCCGGGCGGGTTCAAGTTGTGGAGGCAATTCGACATTTGCCACAACCATGCGCAATTCAGCCCGGTTGATCCAGACCTGATGCTGCTTGCGCAGGATGGATGGAACGATCCGGCAAGCGGCGCCGAGGGCGTGACGCAGGACCGCCTGTGGCTGCTGCGCCGCGACGGGCAGCTCACGCAACTCGTGCCGGACGATCCGCTGCCCTCGTCGCTGCGGGGTCACGAATGGTGGGACGCCGACGGCAATCATGTCTGGTATATCGACTACAGGCGGGGCACGGTGAAAGTCGATTTGCGCACGGGCCGCCACAAAATCGTGTGGCCAAACGGGCACACGCATTCGCATTGCGACCGGCCCGGGCGGTATCTCGCGGGGGACGTGAATCCGCACGACGGAAGCTGGCGCGTCGCCTTTTATAATATCAAAACAGGGCGCGAGATTAACATCGTGTCGGACCTGCCGCCCCCGCCTTACCCGATGCGTTCGTATCATATCCATCCGCATCCGAGGTTCTGTCTGGACGACCGCTACGTCTGTTACACGACGACCGTGCTCGGCTCCGTGGATGTCGCCATCACGCCCGTCTCGCAACTCGTCGCGATGACACGTTAACCCGCCGCGATGACACGTTAACTCGCCGCGATGACAAGCTGAGACCATCATGCCCGACATGCCCGACATGCAAACAAACACATCCGGCGCCTCCGACTCGTCCGGCTCTCCCGGCGCCCCCGGCGCACCGGCGGCCGCCCCCGCGCGAAAAATCCACCGCGCGGGCACGCTGCGCTACACGATGGCCGGCATCGTGATGTTGTTCATGTGGCTTTTGTGGGGCGATTTCGGCTTCACGATTTTCGAGGAGATTTTCGGGCGTTTCCTGCCGCTCTACATGAAGGACCTCGGCGCGTCCAACACGATGATCGGCGTGCTCACGGGAAGCCTGGGCGGCATCGTGAATCTGCTTTTTCTCCCCGGCATCAGCATCGCCAGCGACCGGCATCGCGGACCGCGCGGGCGGCGCATTCCGTTCCTGCTCTGGTCGACGCCGTGCGCGGTCGCGTCGCTCATCCTGATCGGTTTTTCGAGCGAGATCGGCGGCTGGCTCCAGGCGTTGCTCGGCGGCGCGTCGGTGGAGGTCACGGTCGCGACCGTGACGCTCGTGATGCTCAGCATTTTCGTGGGGATGTACCATTTCTTCAACATGGTGCTGGTGAACCTCTACAACTGCCTGTTGCGCGACGTGGTGCCGCCGGCGTTGATGGCGCGTTTCCTGGCGCTGTTCCGCATCGTGAGCACGCTCGGGCGGTTCGTGTTTTCGTGGTACGTTTTTCCGCACATCCTCACGCACCGCGAGCTTGTGTTCCTGGGAATCGGGATGATCTACCTGGCGGCGTTCATGCTGATGTGCTGGCGCGTGAAGGAGGGCGAATACGCGCCGCCGGCGACGGAAAAACCGAAGGGGATTCTGTCCACGTACATCACGTATTTTCGCGACTGCCTGACCGTGCCGGTCTACCGCAATTTCCTTTTCATGTACGCATGCGTGACCGTGGCCTCGACGTGCGCGATGCCGTTCGTGACGCTCTACACGCGCGACACGATCGGGCTGTCGATGGAGCAGATAGGGAAAGCCTTTGCGTGGGGCTGGCTGGCGGCGGCGGTCGCCTACATTCCGTTCGGGTATTTGTGCGACAAGGTCTCCCCGATGCGCGTGGCGGCCTGCGCGCTGTCGGGCCTGATGCTCGCGTGGGGCGTCGGTTATTTCGCGATACGCGACGGCACTTCGTGGCTGGTCTACTGGGTCGTCGTGCAAATGGCGCCGGGCACGGCGTGGAATCTCTCGTTCACGGCGCTCACAATGCAACTGTTTCATCAGGGGAAATTCGCGCAGCTTTCGTCGGGCCTCAACGTGCTCGGCTACGGCGTCACCAGCATCGCGGGCAATTTCCTTTGCGGGAAATTCATCGACCTGACGGGTGGCAACTACCAGATGATTTTTGTGTGGTCGTTCTTCTGGTTTGCGCTGGGGGTCGGATTCATGGCGCTGGTTTACCGCCACTGGAAACGACTCGGCGGCGCGGATGACTACACGGCGCCGCTGCCGGGAAAATCCGCATCCACATGAAAACAACAACAAAGCCGGACGCGAAAGCGGGCGCAAAAACAGGCGCAAAAACGGATGCGAACGCGGATGCAAAAATGGGCGCAAAAACGGACGTGAACGCGATTGCGAACGCAGCTGCAAAAACCGCTGCGAACGCGGCTGCGAAAGCCGCTGCGAAAACGGACGCGGCTGCGGACGCGAACGCGAAAAACGCCGGATGGCTCGCGCCCGTCGCCGCCACGCTGGACACGCTTGCGACGCACGGCACAGACCGCTACGGCATCGTCCATTCGCCGGTCTGGATGTCGATCCTCGACGTCGAAACGCTGGACTCGCCGCGCCACCCGCTTCCACTCGACGAGGCCGTGCGCGTGCAACGCCGCGGACGCCGCGCGCCGGGCGGCTGCAATCTGTTTCTCGACCAGGCCATGCTGTGCGCCGCGCGCCGGCTCGCCGCGCTCACCGGCGATGCCCGCCACGACGAGGCCGCGCGCCGTTACGCGAAATATTATCTGGAGCACTTTGTTGATTCGCAAACGGGGCTGCTTGAATGGGGGCCGCATAATTTCGTCAACTGCCACGAGGATGCCGTGCAATGGCTCGAAGGGCATTTCCACGAAATCCACGCATGGATGCCCTGCTGGCCCATTTTGCACGAGTGCAATCCGCGCGTGATCGAGCGCGAAATCGCCGGCATCTGGGAGTGGCACTGCAATCACGCGACGGCGCAATTCGGACGCCACCCCGAGCACGGGGCGGGCTGCTCGTTCGCCATGACCGGCGGCGAGTTCGCGGCGGCGTTTGCGTTTATGCACACAATCACGGGCGACGACGCGTGGCGCCAGCGCGCGCTCCGCACCGCGCGCGTGCATTGGGCGGCGCGCAACAGGGAAACCAACCTCATCCCGAACCAGGCCGAGTGGGAGGCGCGCTTCGACGCGGAGCACGGCGACACATCCATTTCCGGCCTCTGGTGCGGACGTCTCCTCACGGCGGCGGAAATGATGCGCAACGAAGAACTGCTCGAACTCGCCGTCGCGGAGTTGCGCGCCTTTTTGAAATACCAGTGGCGCGGAACCGGGCGTGGCGCATGCGCGCGTCCGTGGGGTTTGCTGAAACTCGACGGCACGCCGGTTCCCGGCCCGCGCCTGCCCGTGCCGCCGGGCATGGACCCCGGCCAGGCGCCCTACCAGTGCTGGGCGCCGTGCGGCGAACTCGACCTCTGGCCGTCCTACATGCTCGGCTACGAATTTCCGCAGGAAACCGCGCTCGCGTACGCTGACGCGCTGCGGCTCACCGGCGATCCGGAAATGCGCGACGGCGCGCTGCGCTGGGCGGAGTTGTATGCGGGCGACGAGGCGGCGCTGCGCGGGCGCGGCGGCACTTACGCGCAGCACTACGGCATGGTCATTTCGTTCTTCTGCGAAATGGCGCGCGCGACAAATGACCGCTCGCATCTCGACACGGCGGAACGCTACGCGCGGCAGGCGGCGGACTTGCTTTTCACGGGAAAAATTTTCCGCGGGCATCCGGCGAAACCGTATTACGAGGCGGCGGACGGCGTCGGTTTTCTTTGCCACGCGCTGGCGCAGTTGCACGGGGCGTTGCACGGCATCCCGCCTGACAGTGATCCCATGCTGCGAAACGTCTGAATCAAATGAGCGCCAAAATTAAAACGTGTTTTGCAGCGAGTGAAGGCAACGCGAATGCCTTTCCTGGGAGCGCGGGCATCTCTGCCCGCGAAACGCCGTACGCCCGCCCGGTGTATCTCGAAAATTTATCGCGGGCAAAGATGCCCGCGCTCCCAGGGGCGCTCCCAGGAGCCGGCACGTTCCGGTGCATGTCTCTTTTGTCTCGTCTTGAATGTCTCGTCTTGAAAGCGAATTTGAACAGGCACGCTTTTTATGAACACACCGCTTAACATAGGTTTTGTCGGGCTGGGCTGGGGCGCGCATGTCGCCGGCGCGCTCGCGTCCGGCCCGGACGCGCGCCTCTTCAAACTCGCCGCCGCCTGCGACACCGACGCGAAACGGCTCGCGGAATTTTCCGCGCGCCACGGCGTGAACGTGAAAACGCACACCGACATCGACCGCCTGCTCGCCGACGCTGACGTGCCCGTCATCGGCCTCTTCAGCGGCCCCGCCGGTCGCGCGGAATTGTTGCGCCGCATCATTCGCGCGGGGAAAGACGTGATGACGACCAAGCCCTTCGAGCTGGACCCCGCCGCCGCGCGAAGCGTGCTCGATGAGGCGCGCACGCTGGGCCGCGTCATCCACGTGAACTCGCCGCCGCCGGAACCGCCGCGCTACATTTCGCAAATCCTCCAATGGCAGCGCGCGCATTCGCTGGGCCGCCCGGTCAGTTGCCGCGGCGAGATGCTGACCTCCTACAACGAAAAAGCCGACGGGCGCTGGCTCGACGATCCCGCGCTGTGCCCTGTGGCGCCCATTTTCCGAATCGGCATCTACACGATAAACGACCTGCTGCGCCTTTTCGGCCCGGTCGACTCCGTGAACGTGATGTGCAGCCGCGTGCGCACCGGACGCCCGACGCCCGACAACGCGCAACTCGGCCTGCTCTTCGCCAACGGCGCGGTCGGCAGCGTACACGCGAGTTTTTGCGTGGACGACGGCCAGCACTACGCGAACGCGCTCACGCTGCACTACGAGCGCGGCACGATCCGGCGCAACGTGTCGCCCGCCGCCTACGGCGGGGCGGAGCAGCGCACGCACCTGCAACTCGTCGCGGCAAAAGGCGGCGCGGAGGTTGTCGTTGAAGATTGGAAATCCGGCGAGGCCACGGGCAGCTACGGATGGCAGGCGTTTCACGACGCCATCACGGGCCGCCGCAAAATCGAAATGCCCGTCGGGGAAATCGTGAACGCAACCGCAATCATCGCCGCGATGGCGCGCGCCGGGCGCAGCGGCGCGACCGAGCGCGTGATTGTCCCGTGAACACGCACCCTCATCCGCGCCAGACAATCATCATGAGCCAGGCCAAAAAAACGTTTGCGAAAAAAATCACCACGACCGTGCGCTGCAAATACCTGCTGCATCTGCCGCCCGGCTATGCCGGCAGCCGGAGGAAGTGGCCGCTGATTTTGTTTCTGCACGGCGCCGGCGAACGCGGAAGCGACCTCGCGCTCGTCAGGACACACGGCATCGCAAAAATCGCGGAGACGCGTCCCGATTTTCCCTTCATCGCCGTCTCGCCGCAGTGTCCCGCCGAAGGCTGGTGGTCAAGCGGCGTGCTGATCGCGCTGCTCGACGAAATCGAAAAAAAACACCGCGTGGACAAAAAACGAATTTATGTCACCGGCATAAGCATGGGCGGCTTCGGCACGTGGCAGCTCGCCATCGACCAGCCGGAACGCTTCGCCGCCATCGCGCCGATTTGCGGGCGCGGCAATCCGCTCCTCGCGCACCGCATCGCGCATCTGCCGGCATGGGTTTTTCACGGCGCGAAGGACAAGGTCGTGCCGCCCTCCAATTCCGCCGACATGGTGCGCGCGCTGCGCAAGCACGGCGCGAGGCCGCGCTTCACGATTTATCCCGACGCCGCGCACGACTCGTGGACGCGCACCTACGAAAACCCGCGCCTGTATGCGTGGCTGTTGCAGCATGTGAAAAAATGAAACGACGCGCCGGGCTTCCGTCTGTTTTGGCTGCGATGAGCGCCTTGGTTCTGACGGGTGCGCCCGCCGGGGAAAGCGGGCCGGCCGCCGGGGAAAGCGGGTTGGTCGCCGGGCTGGTCGCGATTGATTTTTCCCATGCCGGCTACGGTGGGGGAGGGGGTGCCGCGCCTGCTGTTCCGGCCGTGCTGCGGGTGCGGCCAACCGGCGGCGATGACACCGCGATGCTTCAGGCCGCGCTCGATCGCGTGGCGGCGCATCCGTTGCGCGACGGCGGATTTCGCGGCGCGCTTGCGCTTGCGCCCGGCGTGTACCGCGTGGGCGGACAACTTCGCATGGACGCCGGCGGAGTCGTGCTTCACGGCATCGCGGCGGATGACGGCGCGCTCCCCGTGATTCGCGCCACGGGCAGCGACCGTCGCACGCTGATTTGTCTCGGGCAAAAATCCTCCGCGTCCGCGTCCGCGGAGCGCAAAGGAAACGGCGGCGGCGCCGCGCGCGTGGCCGACGAAACGGTGCCGGCGGGCGCGTGCGAACTCACGCTTGAATCGTCCGCGTTTGAATCGCCCGGCGACATCGGGGCGGGCGCGCGCGTGATTGTCACGCGCCCGAGCACGAAGGCGTGGATTGACGCGCTCGGCATGGCGGCGGACGACGGCGCGTTTGCGGCGTTGCGCACGCACTGGCTGCCGGGTTCGCGCGATTTGGTTTGGGATCGCACGGTCGTCGCGGTCGACAGGGCGCGCAATCGCATCACGCTCGACGCGCCGCTTACGACCGCGCTGGAGCGGCGCTTCGGCGGCGGAACTGTGGCGGTGCGCGCCGGCGCGCCGGTGACTCGCGTGGGCGTCGAAAATCTGATTCTCGAAAGCGAATTTGATCCGGCGAATCCGCGTGACGAGGAGCACGCGTGGATCGCCGTGGCGGTGGACAACATCGAGGACGCCTGGGTGCGCGGTGTCACGGC
>JAISGL010000193.1 GCA_031263125.1 Opitutaceae bacterium
CTCCTGACCATGCTCACCTTTATCGCGCAAGGATACCAACTTCACCACCGACAACATAATCCCCCTGCTCATCATGGCCTGGCGAATCGAAGAAAATGTATTGCGCGGAGAAATCGACAACCGCGTGCGAGGACGCATCACCGCGCGCCTCTGGTTTTGCGGACACGAAGACACACCGATGGACATCCTCCTGCAAGGCGACGCCGAGCCGGACTTGCACGGACGCATCATCACCTTCACCAACCCCGATCCGAAACCCGGTCTGCCGCAAGGTCTGCGCCTGGAGCAACGCGGTCACGCCGGCCACATCACCGCGTCGCGCAAAGTGAAAATCCCCGATGTGCCACTTGACCGCATTCTCGAGTATTACAAAACCGGCAAAAAGCTCCCGTACCACTGGGGCAACGTTCTCTATTTCGAGTGGTTCAGCAAAACCAACGGACGCGTCGTGATCGAGGCCGCCTACAATTTATCAATCTCCACCGACACGCCGGCGTGGGAACTCACATCCGAAGAAAAAGCCGCGCGCGACGCCGAACTCGCCGCCGCCGCCGAAGAGAGTGATTTCATCACAATCGTGCGAAATCCGGATTTCACCGGGGACGCCGATCTTCAGACCGGCCTGCCTGATGATTGGGACGACGATGAAAGTGATGACGGCGAAAACGCGACGCGATGAATGCCACAGCCGAGGAAGCGTTGCGCGACATGGAAGTGAAGTCATCATCATATAACTGATGTTACGCGACTGGCAGGATTTTGCAGGGCCTGACCTTGCGTCAGGCCGCGAATGCGTGGGAAACCACATAGGTAATTCGCAGCCCGATGCAAGGTCAGGCCCTTGTATGTTCCGCGTAACATCAGGCATGTAATTACAATGACTCCGGTGCTTCGCGAACTTCAGCGGCGACTGTCCGCGCTCGATGGGGAACGGAAGCGGATTGCCCGGGAAATTGAAACACTGCGTGAACGTGAGGCGGCTGCGCTGGCGTTGGCGGCGACGGCAACGGCGGCGGATGACACGGAAAACACGGGCGTCATGAGCGCGGCGGAAAAGGTGGCGCTTTTTCTTGGGTTGTTTGGAGCGCGGCGTTCCGTGTATCCGCGATTTTGGTCAAACCCGAAGACGGGCAAAAAGGGTTATGCGCCCGCCTGCGACAATGAATGGCGGCGCGGTGTGTGCGGGAAGCCGCGCGTGAAGTGCGCCGGGTGCGGGCAGCAGCGATTCCCGGCGCTGGATGCGGCGGCGGCGGAGCGGCATCTGCGCGGAAAACACACGATCGGCGTGTATGCGATCCGCGAGGATGGCGGTTGCGTGTTTCTCGCGGCGGATTTCGATGGCGAGGGCTGGCGCGCGGAGGTGACTGCGTATCGTGATGCGGGACGGCGTTGCGGCGTGGAGGTTTGGGTGGAGCGGTCGCGTTCAGGCAAGGGCGCGCATGCGTGGATTTTTTTCGCGGAGCCGGTGCCCGCGGTTCTGGCGCGGAGGCTTGGCAGCGTGCTGCTGTCACTTGCAACGGCGGCGCATCCGACGTTCGGGACGGGCGCGTATGACCGGATGTTTCCGAATCAGGATGTGCTGCCCCCGGGCGGTTTTGGAAACTTGATTGCCCTGCCGCTGGCGAAGGAACCGCGCGCAGCGGGAAATTGTGTTTTTCTGGACGGGCGCCTGGAGCCGGAACGCGATCAGTGGGCGGTGCTGGCGAAGGCGCGTGACGGGCGTTTGTCGCGTGAGCGTTTGGATGAAGTGCTGGCACGGGTTGGCCCGATGGCGGAAGCGCAAAGCGGGCAGGGTGTCCCTGGCGCGACTCCGACCGGCGGTGCTTCGGGTGAAGAGGCGCAGGCGCTTGTGCTGGAGAGCGAGGAGGCGGTGCTGGATTTGTCGCGGCCAAAAATCACGCGCGGCTTGCTTGCGGGTGTGGTGACGGTGCGGCTGGATTCGCGCGTGCATGTGCCGCGTCCGCTGCCGCCGGCCGTGCTTGCGGCGTTGCGACGGCTGGTGACGTTTCCCAATCCGGTTTATCATGAAAAACTGCGACTGCGTTTTTCGACGCACGGCACGCCGCGTTTTATTTTTGCGGGCGAGTGGCACGCCGACCGGCTGGTGTTGCCGCGCGGGACACTCGACGCGGCGCTGCGGATTTTGGAGGCGGCGGGTGCGGAGGTGGTGTTGCAGGATGCGCGTCCCGAAGGAGCACGCGTGACGTGGAAATTTGGCGGCGGGTTGCGCATGGCACAGGAGCGCGCGGTAAAGGCGTTGATGGAGCATGAGCACGGCGTGTTGTGCGCGCCGCCGGGCGCGGGAAAAACAGTGATGGGTTGCGCGCTGGCGGCGCGATGCAAGATGGCGACGCTCGTGCTGGTGCATCGGAGCGTGCTGCTCGACCAATGGCGAAACGAGGCGATGCGTTTTCTGGGATTGAAGCGGCGCGAGATCGGCGTGTGGCGCGGGGCGACGCGGAGGCTGGCGGGGCGTTTCGACATTGTCATGCTGCCGGGCGTGGCGCGCATGGAAAATTACGCGTCATTGTTTTCCGGATACGGGCTGGTGATCGTGGATGAGTGTCACCATGTGCCGGCGGTGTCATTCGAGGCGTTGATGAAGGCGTGTCCGGTGCGGCGAATCGTGGGACTCACGGCAACGCCTGCGCGAAAGGACCGGCTGGAGAAATTGCTGTATTTGCAATGCGGGCCGCTTCGGCATGTATGGAGCGAGCGTGACGACATTGCGGGCGATGATGGCGGTGTGCGTGCGCCGGCGAGGATTGTGCGTGTGAGGCAGACCGGATTTCGGATGCCGCAGCCGCAGTCATCGACAGCCGCGGCGTTGATGCCGGGGAAGGAGCCGCCTTTGTTGCATGAAGTTTGGGATGCGTTGACAAACGACGGGGCGCGCACGCGGTTGATTATCGCGGATATTCGCGAGTGCCTTGCGGAAGGGCGTTGTCCGCTGGTGCTGTCGGACCGGAAACTGCATCTCGAAAAAATCGCCGCGTTGCTGGTTGCGGATGGCGTGGCGGTGGAATGGAAAAGTGAAAGCGACGGAGCCGTCGGGTCCGTGAAGGCAACGTTGTTCCGGCTCGACGGCAGTGTTGGAAAACGTGTGCGTGACAGAATGCGGGCGGACATGGAAACGCACTTTGCATCGGGCGGCCGGTTTGTGCTGCTGGCGACGGCGTCGCTGGTCGGGGAGGGTTTTGATTTGCCGCGGCTCGACACGCTTTTTCTGGCGATGCCGCTGTCGTTCAAGGGGCGGCTTGTGCAATACGCGGGACGCCTGCACCGCGCGCACGAGTTGAAACGCGAGGTGCGTGTTTACGATTATGCAGACGATCTGCCGCTCACTCGCGCAATGTTCCGGCGGCGCAGCGGAGCATACCGGGAGATGGGATATCGGATGATGATGGATGGGGAGCCGGGAGTTACTGGTGCGTCCGATACTGCTGCGGGACAGCTGGGGATGGGGTTGTGAGGAAGGCATGATAAAATGCACCCGCTGTCAGCCTCCCGCGTCACTATGTGTATCGCCATGTCTTTGATTGCCAATCTACATTTGCGAACACACATTTTTCCCAAACATACATGTTCCAATAGACCCATGCCCATAGCACACACCAGCAACTCCGCCGACGAATTTGGTTTTGTTGAGGCCGTGGAAATTCGCAGAGTCTCGCGTCAAGGCGCGATGCGTCCGCTGATTTGTTATGCCGACGATGGTGCATGTTATTTCGTCAAAACATTTTCACCGGCTGGGGCGTGGCCGCAAATCGTCGAGTGGATTTCCGCACGCATCGGAAGAAAACTTGGATTGCCCATTCCGAACTATCGGCAAATCAATATCAGCTCTGCGCTTGCAAATGCATGGAATGTCACTGGCAAACGTTCAGTTGAAGCGGGAATAGGTTTTGGCTCCCAAGAGGTTCCTTTGGCGGACGAATGCGATGCGCATCAAATCAAAACGCTTTCACCCGACGCCGCCACGCAGGTTTTGTCTTATGACTGGTGGATACGAAACACTGATCGCACTGCGAAAAATCCCAATCTGCTTTGGAGCCGCGGCGAAAGCAGACACTACCTCATTGACCACGAGAAAGCAGGGGCCGATGGGGATGGCGCGGACTTTTGGCAAAGTCATATTCTGGCGGCTCACGAGCCTTGGATAACGAATGCAATCGTGTCCGAAATGAATGGCATTTTGTCTCTTCTGGCAACGATTCGGGACGAACTGCCTGATGAATGGACAAACACGACGGATGGCATATCCTGGTTTGTCTCTCATCTTGAACAAAGCATCGCCAACGCACCAGCCAGACAATGGAGGCCGCATGAGTAAGCCGCTCGCCTGTCACTACGCCATCATACGGTTTTGTCCGTATCCGGAAACCGACGAATTTATCAACGTCGGCGTGGTGTTGTCGTGCCCTGAAACTGGATTTTTGGATTTCAAGCGCGCACGCCGGCAATTCGCACGCGTGAATCATTTTTTCCCCGAACTTGGGCCGCACGTTTACAGTGAAGCGCTGGGTTCTCTGCACGTGACCTTGGAGGAGTTGAAAAAAAATGCCCCTGCCGCGAAAGACGGATGTGCGCAAATGCTGATGCCTGACATGGCCATGCAGCAACGGGATGTATTTTTTACGCTCGTGCGTCCGCGTGAGACGATTCTGCATTTCAGCGAACCGCGCGCCATCATGAGTGCGGAACCGCCGGCCACGCTCAACGCGCTCTACGAAGCCTATGTCGGGCGGAGTTTTGCACAGACGGTCGAGTATCAGGAAGTGCAGATGTGCAACCGGCTCGAAACGCTTTTGCGCGACAACCAACTCATGGATGCTTTTCAGAGGAACAAAGCCGTGGGCGATGAGCGCTATCGTGTATATTTCCCCTTTGTCAGATTTGATAAAGACGGACAGCGGGCTGTGCGCGCGATGAAAGCGTTGTATCTGAACAAGGCGAAATCCACGGAGATTTTCACCCACGCTGACCATTGGCATAATCATGTTCGCCGTTTGCGTGATTTTGGGACGATTCCGAACGATCTGCTTTTTGTTGTGCGCGGCCTGGATCGAAACGCAGGAGCGGCGCTTCAAGACGCCTATGAAAGTGTCATGGAGGACTATCAAAGAGCAGGCATTCCGATTGTAGAGGAAGGACGGAATCGTCCTGTTCTGGAGTTTGCGCGACTTGGCTGACCGGCTGAAGGCGTCACCATAATTTGTCGCCATAATTTTGGCCGTGATTTCGCGCCGCAAGCCCTCAGCCTTTGAAAACATTTTCGCGATGCCAGGCGAGGCCGTCTGATGACGGGCCGGTCAGGATGCGCGGCTGGCGGATGGCGGAGCCTTCGTATTTGAGGAAGTTTTCCGCCAGCACAGGTTGCTTTTGGGCGTCTTTTTTCAAACGCGGACTCAGGACAACCCGCAGTTTTTCATCCAAGGTAAACAAGCCGCCATCAAACGCCGGGGCATGCAGGCCGGAGAGGCACAGGCCATTGTTCGGGTTGTAA